>JAAZGD010000051.1 GCA_012511395.1 Clostridiales bacterium | reverse complement strand
CATAGCCTTAGGTAGCCTATCAAAAAGAGAACAACGAATGTTGAATATGTTTTATGTTACGATTTGGCGTAAGACGATTAAAAACTGGAATGATCCTGATAATACAGAAGAACTTAGAATGCTTGCAGATAATAAAGAGATGGTAGATGAACTGATAGAAGTTTTTAAGTACAATCTTGAGCATATTGATTTCGTAGATGAAGGGGTAAACATTGGGGAAATGCTTAAGGATGAAATACCTTTAGATCTTCATTGTAAATACACAAGAGATCAGCTTTTAGTTGCTTTGGATTACATGAATCCATTTAGCATGATGGAGGGCGTTAAATGGCTTGAAGATAAAAAGCTTGATGTATTTATGATTACTTTAAATAAATCGGAAAAGTATTACTCTGAAACCACCATGTATAACGATTATTCAATAAATGAAACACTTTTCCATTGGCAAAGCCAAAGCACTACCTCGGAATCTTCAAAGACTGGGCAAAGATATATTAATCATGTGAAAAGAGGTAGCAAGGTGTTGTTGTTTGTAAGGGAGGATAAATCGGATAAAGGTGGAGAGGGTGCACCTTATACGTATCTTGGTACATCAACTTTTAAAGAGTCCCAAGGGAGTAACCCCATGAACATAATATGGGAGCTTGATAAGCCTATTCCTGGGAAATTCCTTGAAACCACGGCAAGGCTTGCATAAAAGAAAGGAAGAGTAAAACATGGTTTTTGTAGTAGCAGCATTAATATGGGATAATGATAAATTCATGATCTGCCAAAGGCCTAAGGATAAAGCAAGGCCTTTGCTTTGGGAGTTTGCAGGTGGTAAGGTAGATAAGGGCGAGACCAAGGAAGAGGCCCTGAAAAGAGAATTAAAAGAAGAACTGGATATAGAAGTTAAAGTTATGGATGTATTCACAAGCGTAGTGCATAAATATGATGATATAACAATTAATCTGACGGTGTTTAATACACAGATAATTAAAGGGGTACCAAAAAAGATAGAGCATAATGATATTCGTTGGATAAAGGTTGATGAGATTAAAGATTATGATTTTTGCCCTGCAGATAAAAATATATTAAAGGAGATTTCAAATGAAAGTAACAAACTATAACAAACTTGTTCGAGACAAAGTCCCACAAATAATTAAAGATTCCGGAAAGGAATGTGTCTGCGAAACCTTGCCTGATGAAGAATACATAAAGATGCTTAATGAAAAGCTTGTTGAAGAGGCCAGGGAATATACAGAAACAGGGGACATAGAGGAATTGGCTGATATGGGTGAAGTCATGCATGCTATTTTAGATTACAAGAACACTTCCCTTGAAGAGTTCCAAAAAGTTAGAATGGAGAAGCTTCAAGCACATGGCGGCTTTAAGGACAGGATACTGTTAAAAGAAGTTATAGAGAAATAAAATATCATTCTTAAAGGCTGTAATAAAAAACTAGATGATTATTGCGATAAACTAATCTGGCAACCTCATTTACTCATCCTTTTTCGTTTTCTATACCTTCTAACTATTATGGCGATTACGATAAGTATGAGAAGAGGACCTGAAAGGGGATCTAAGGCTACATAAAGAAGGTAGGCAATGCCTATGGCTATGGGACCAACTACTCCTATGAAAATGATGGTGCTAAGTTCATCCAAAGAAGACTTACCACTACGGTTAAAGATTCTTTTTATCATTTCATCCTCCTTTTAGAGATCTGTGAAACAACTTAAGCTTTTCTTTTGTTTCTTTAGACAAGTCCTTATCCTGTATATTTTCAATTGCACCTTTATAAATTCTAAAGGAAAACCTACCTTCTTTCATTTTATCACAGGAGGAAGGGAAAAGGTCACGAATTGATTGGAGATTATCATTATGCTGAAAATGATAAAGGCCCGTGTCGCCGGGTCTTTATCTGTAGTGCCATTTACACTAAATATAGATTATTTGTTAAGTTATACTATGTGTTTTACTTTGTAGACTGGTCATAGAGTTGTTCCGCCTGGTCCCATGCGCCAATTATTTCCGGTATGACCTTGTAAAGATCTCCCACGATACCATAATCTGCCACTTCAAATATGGGGGCATCCGGATCCTTGTTAATAGCCACAATAATGTCAGAAGTCTGCATGCCGGCTAAATGCTGAATAGCTCCGGAAATTCCGCAGGCAAAATAAATATTTGGTTTTACTGTGGTGCCTGTTTGTCCTACTTGGTTGGCGTGATCAATCCAACCTGAGTCTACAGCTGCTCTTGAAGCTCCTACTACGCCTCCCACTTTGTCTGCAAATTCCTTTATTAAATCGAATCCACAAGCTTCGCCTAATCCACGGCCTCCCGAACAAATGATTTTGGCGTCTGTCAAGCTGACTATTTCCTTTGTGGATTTCACTATTTCAAGAATTTCTGTTCGGATATCCTTTTCGCCTATAGCGGGAGTGATTTCAATCAATTCACCGCAGGCTTCAGGATTGTATTCTTTTTTCTGCATAACTCCGGGCCTGACGGTAGACATCTGAGGTCTTGTCCTTGGGCATATAATGGTGGCCATCAAGTTTCCGCCGAAGGCAGGCCTTGTTTGCTTTAGACCTTTGCTTGTATCCTTTGGATCCAATGTAGATACATCCAAAGTAGTATTTTCTGCTGCGTATTTGATGTAGCTGTTAATATCCACATCAAGTCTTGTACAGTCTGCAGTAAGTCCTGTATTTAATCTGGCTGCAACACGTGGTGCTAAGTCTCTGCCAATATGCGTAGCACCATATACTACGATTTCAGGCTTATATGTTTTAACTGCATCAGTGATAACCTTGGTATATCCATCAGTTGTGTAATTTCTTAAAAGCTCATCTTGAATCAGATAAACCTGGTCTGCTCCATAGGCATAGCACTCATTCACCAGATGTTCAATGTCCTGACCTACAAGAACGGCACAAACTTTAGTATCCTCACTGATTTCACGGGCAAGTCTATATCCTTCGCCAATGAGTTCCAGCGCCACATTCATCAGTTTACCTTTTCTCTGCTCTGCAAAAACCCAAATGTTTTTATAGTCTGACAGGTCAACTTCCTTTATTTCCTGTGTGTTAATGATTGCCTCAAAAGGACAGGCTTCTATACACTGTCCACAAGCTGTGCATTTTTCTGTGATGAATGCCAGCTTATCTTCCATGATAATTGCATCGAAGGGGCAAGCTTTTATGCAGAGCTTGCAACCTCTACACTTATCCTTTACTACTACAATAGCCATTTTATCTCCCCCTTAAATGATGTGCTTTGACTTTAAACGAATGATTAACTGCTGCCCTATATCTTTTTCGCAGTCCCCCTCGATCATCTGGCCTTTCCCTTTAGGAAGGGGAGTAAAGGATCTGAATACATTAGTAGGGGAGGCGTCTAAGCCTACCTCTTTATCCGGGTCTACATTAAGATCTGCAGCATTCCATGTGGGAATGTCGGCAGCACAGGCCTGATAAATCCCTGCAATATGCATATACCGTGGTTTATTTAGTTCCTTTATAGTAGTTAACATGCATGGGGTTTTGAGACGAATTACTTCATATCCGTCTTCTAAAGCTCTTTTTACCGTAATGGTCTTTAAGTCTTCTTCAAGCTGGAAATCTTGAACATATGTGACCTGTGGCAGTCCCAGCTTTTCTGCTATCTGAGGTCCTACCTGAGCAGTGTCTCCATCTATAGCTTGCCTTCCTGCAAAGATGATATCATATTCACCCAGTTTTTGAATGGCCGCCGCTATTGCATTGGAAGTAGCCCATGTGTCCGAGCCTCCCAAGGCACGATCAGAAGCTAAAACTGCTTCATCTGCTCCTTTGGCTAAACATTCGATCAACATGTCCTTTGCCTGAGGCGGGCCCATCGTAACCACAGTTATATGGGTATCAGGATACCGGTCCTTAATGCGTAATGCTTCTTCAAGAGCATTGGCATCATCATGGTTCAGTATGCTGGGAACACCTTCTCTGATCAAAGTTCCGGTTTTAGGATTAATTTTAATTTCGTTAGTGTCCGGCACTTGTTTGGCACAGACGATAATTCTTAGTCCCATGGTAGCCCTCCTTTCTTATTTCGCAAAAATATCGGCAGCAATAACCAATTTTTGCACTTCGGAGGTGCCTTCATATATTTCTGTAATCTTGGCATCTCTCATCATTCGTTCTACAGGGTAGTCCTTGGTATAACCATATCCCCCATGTAACTGAACACATTTGGTTGTAACATACATGGCTGTTTCTGCCGCAAATAATTTAGCCATGGCTGATTTAGGGCCATACTTCAAATTATTATCTTTCATGTTTGCGGCTTGGTAAATCAAAAGCCTTGCTGCTTCAATGCGGGTTTGCATGTCTGCCATTTCAAATTGAAGAGCCTGCATTTGAGAAAGCTTCTTCCCGAATTGCTTTCTGGCCTTCATGTACTCTACCGTCACATCAAAAGCACCTTGAGCAATACCAAGGGCTTGAGAGGCAATTCCAATTCTTCCTCCATCCAATGTGGACATGGCTACCTTAAAGCCTTCTCCAACTTTACCAAGAATGCGATCCTTAGGGATTCTGCAATTCTGGAAAATGAGCTCCGTTGTAGAAGAAGCGCAAATACCCATCTTGTCTTCGGTCTTACCTATGCAGAAACCCTCATCTTCCTTTTCTACAATAAAGGCAGAGATTCCTCCGCGGGTTCCCTTGGATTTGTCTGTCATGGCCATTATTACAAAAACATCTGCGTAGCCGCCGTTTGTTATGAAAACTTTGGCTCCGTTAATGCACCAGGAATCTCCAATATCCTGGGCACGAGTTTGCTGACCTGCCGCATCGGATCCTGCATTGGGTTCTGTCAATCCAAAAGCTCCCAACTTCCTGCCGGATAACAAATCGGGAAGATATTTTTCCTTCTGTTCATCCGTGCCCCATGCGTAAATCGGCCATCCGCAAAGGGAAGTGTGAGCGGAACAAATAACACCGGTGGTGCCGCAAACTCTTGACAACTCTTCCACCGCGATGGCATATGCTACATTGTCTCCGCCGGTCCCACCGTACTTTGCGGGAAAAGGAATACCCATCAAACCGTATTGCCCCATCTTTTCTACGGTTTCTACAGGGAAACGATGTTCTTTATCGATATCGGCAGCGATGGGTTCTACTTCGTTTGCCGCAAATTCACGCACCATCTTTCGAACAAAGAGTTGCTCTTTCGTGAGCTGAAAATCCATGATAGCCTCCTTATATTATTAAATATTTAACATAAAAATATTGTGTTAACAAAATAACGATACACATAACAGTAAACACCATATCTTGTGTAATTGCAAGCGATTTTTGACATTTTTCCGCCATTTTCTACTGTATGCTGTATACAGAATACTTGATAAATTGTATGAATTTTCCCACTATTTATACAACCGTTCAAATGACTGATTCTCTCCATTTTTTCGCTTATTCCTTATTAATATTTTCATGAAGGTGCAATAAAAAATTGACCGTAACATCCTATCAATGTTTCGGTCAATTCATAATTCCGTTTATCAATTTACATACATAGTTTTATTCTCTTTTATCTGTTGTTTCGTTTTTTAACATAATCCTTCATGCGTTTCATTTCATCTTTACCGCCAAACATTCTGTTTATTTTCTCATTTTCCAGCTGTCGGTAATTCAATGCAGAGTATGATACTTCTCGTTGCAATTTTTGATAGTTTTCAAAACGTTTTCTTGACAGTCTGCCATTTTCAATTGCTTCTCTTATGGCGCAACACGGTTCTGTTTCGTGAGTACAATTTTTGAATTTGCACCGGGTGGCGATTTCTTCAATATCTTCGAAGGTTTTTGACAGGTTGCCTGTGTAAATCTGTAGCTCCCTCATACCTGGGGTGTCAATAACGATACCGCCACCAGGGACTAAAAGCAGCTGACGATGAGTTGTGGCATGTCTTCCTCTACCATCATCTTCACGTATACTTTTTGTTAAAAGAACATCTTTTCCCATAAGGCGATTAATCAGTGTGGACTTGCCCACACCGGAAGAACCTACAAAGGCAATGGTTTTGCCTTGGCCCAGATATGCTTTAATTCTGTCAAAGCCGTATTCATTTTCAGAAGAGCAGGTTATGACATCAACACCCATGCTTACGGATGAGATTTCATCCAACATATGGGGCAAATCATGGCACAGATCGGATTTCGTGAGAAGGATGACGGGAGCAGCCATGCTGTCCCATGCAATTGTTAAGTATCGTTCAATCCTTCTTAAGTTAAAATCTGCATTCAGTGACATGCAGATGAAGATAGTGTCAATGTTGGATGCTATTACCTGGCCGGTGTTTATAGTCCCGGCGGACTGTCTTGCTATAACACTTTTACGAGTCAGCACATGATGAATGACAGCGTTGCCAAAGCTACCGTCGGGCCTGTCAATTATCACCCAATCTCCTACGGCAGGCAGGCTGATGGGGTCTTGTACATCATAAGAGAATCTGCCTGAAATACCGGCATCAATTTCGCCACTTTCACTGATTACTTTATATAATTCACGATGCTGCTCTGATACTCTTGCAAGGAACAGACCATCATACATAGTTGCTTCTTGTTCAAAGCGTTCATTAAGCCCATAATCCTTTAAATTTATATTCAACGTTTTTAAATCCTTTCTAAAAGTACATGTCCGGAATACTCCCCATGCTTCTTGATTAATTATAGCACTCAAGATATAACCAAGAAATTTATTTATAAAGGTGAATTTGAAAATCTGTTAAATGGATAGGGTTGTATAAGGTACAATGGCTGTACGTTGTTAAAATACGGTGCCTAGGATATACTTAATTTCGATAGAGTGGTATATATAATGGCATTTAAGGAGTGTGTGATATGAAATCGAAAGGCACAGTGCTACTGGTTTTATTAATTATGGTGTCCATGATTTTTGCCGGCTGTAATTCTGGCGTGCAAAATGAAGGTGATAATCCCTTTCATAGCGAATACGTAAGTGATGAAGTAATAGATCTAATAATTTCATACTTTCAAGAAGAAGAGTCCTATGGTGCCAACACTTACCTAGCTACTGATGAGCCGGAAGAACCACAGGAGTATGACTTTAGAATTGAGACTATAAAGTATGAAGGTGAAATGGAATTAGAAGAGAGTCTTGCTATTTGTTATCTTGTTGGATACAGCAGGTACTACATTGTGAGAGGATATGAGGATGATCTTGGCAAACCCATATGGGAACAAGGCCAGCCTATCTATATCGTATTAGACCATAGTACTTTTGAAGACACTTTTAATGGTGTATGCGGTATAACTTATAAATCTCAGCCAAAGCCTGTTGATCAGATAATTCTTGAGGTTGTCTATAACTTGATGGACATAGAAGTATCTCTTACACTTGATGATTATCCTCATTATGTAGGCCCTCTTTCTGAGCCTGACTTCTTTAATGAACAAGTGGAAGTTGAAGTACTTGAAGAGTATGAGCCTATATATGAAGAAGATGGCCAATGGCTTCACTTAGGGTACGATGGCTTTTCTGTGCTTTGCTATTACAGCGGCTCACAAGATGTAACAAGAGTTTACAGTATTGAAGCGACTCGTACTGATGTTGCTACGTACCGCGGCATAAGGGTAGGAATGACAAGAGAAGATGTAATTAACACTTATCCAAAGCTCTTTGATACAGATTACTGGGGACTTTACGGTGATTACTTGTGGTACAGCAATAATGATGCAGGCTGGGGCCCTTCCTTAATATTTTGGTTTGATGGTGATACAGTAGAAAAAATACAACTAAACTTTATGTTTGATTAATAAAAAGGATATACCAAGTAGGTTTTTTACGAGAAGTAAGGGTGTACAAATAAATCGTCTATGTTGCGTTGACTTCAATAATCTTATCGGCTAAAATAGGGTTATGGCATATATTAGCCGAAAGGATGTGTAGGTATGAAGTATATTAAGCGAAGCATGGAAGGAGTGTTTCTCAGCCTGAACACGCAGTACCCTGTAATTCTTATTACAGGTCCTAGTCAAGTGGGGAAAACCACAATGCTGCAAGAGTTGTCTAAGCAAGAAGGGCGTAGCCGCAACTATGTAACTTTGGACGATCTCAATAACAGAACGCTAGCAAAGACAGACCCGGCGATGTTTCTTCAGCTCCATCAGCCTCCTGTGCTGATTGATGATGTGCAATATGCTCCGGAGCTTTTTCCCTATATCAAAATTCATGTTGATAAAACCCATAAGCCGGGAGATTTTTGGTTGACAGGCTCCCAGTTATTTAAGCTGTTGGATGGTGTAAATGAATCCTTGGCAGGGCGTGTTGCACTATAGCACCTTTCCCCCTTGTCGCAGCAGGAAATGTATGGAGGAGCACCATCGGAGTTCAAGCTAAATTATGATACATTGCTTGAAAAACAAAAAGAGGTGGCGCAGGTTACAACACCCCATATGTTCCGGCGCATTTTTAGAGGAGGGATGCCTGCTTTGGCAAGCGGACAATATAAGGAGCGTAGTATTTTCTACTCAAGCTATATAAGCACTTATTTGCAGAGGGATGTAAAAGAGCTCTCGGGAACAATAGATTCCATGAAGTTCTTGAGATTTATTACTGCCGTAGCTGCAAGAACCGCCCAAATGGTCAATTTTAAGGGTATAGCCGATGATTGCGATATTGATCAAATTTCCGCTAAAAACTGGCTTCGGATACTGGAAACTTTGGGAATTGTTTTTTATCTGCATCCCTATTCCAATAATGTGCTAAAGCGCACGGTTAAGACACCTAAACTATATTTTTACGATACAGGGCTTGTGTGCTATCTTACGAAATGGAGCGATTCTGAGACGGCCATGAATGGCGCCATGAATGGCGCATGGTTGGAGAACTATGCCGTAAGTGAGATACTAAAAAGTTACCAAAACGCAGGGAAAGAAGCCTTTCTCTATTACTATCGGGATAAGGATACTAAGGAAATTGACCTTCTTATGGAGGGCGATGGAAAACTATACCCCATTGAAATAAAGAAAACCATCACGCCGGATAAAAGACTGCTCAATGTGTTTTCTGTGATTGAGAAATCTCAGCTAAAGCGTGGCACAGGGGCGGTGCTTTGTATGGCTTTAAAGCTGAGCGCATTTGATAAAGATAATTTGATTGTGCCGATTGCATTGATATAGAGAATCAGAGGAAGTCCTACTTGGCCACCAATTTTTTAACACAAGAGAAGATTTGTTTTCTATTTGATATGAATTATCACTAACAAGCATTTCTACAAAAATATCAAAGAAGGAATAAAGGCAAGAAGAATAGTTGCATTTTTCTTGTAGTTGCTTTAGATAATCATAAGTCTTTTTATCATCATGATCCGTTAGCCCACTAATTAATTTTTGAATTTTCGACATACGCCTACCTCCAGAAGGTTTATATAACCATCATTATTACATCATGGAAAAGCAGGCGATATCCTTAAAATGGCGGAGGGGGCGGGATTCGAACCCGCGTGGGATTGCTCCCAAACTGATTTCGAGTCAGCCCCGTTATGACCACTTCGATACCCCTCCACTTGTTATATGTTATAGAGCTGTCGCATAAGAGTTTTGCCTGTTTCTGTGACGAAATGTTTTTCGTATATTTCTTTTATTCTTTCTATAGGTACATTGTTTTCAAAGATGTTTACTAAGAAGTCTGCTTCTACAAGAATTTGATAATCTATGTTATCTATGTTGTCATAGGTGTGGTGATGGCCTACAAGAAAGGAGACACGATTAATGATGTCCTCCGGGTAGTCTAATTCTCTTAGCATGGCTTCTGCTAAAGGCGGGCCTTCTTTCTCCTGGTTTGGACCTTTGCTGTCATTATATTTTATTAGGCTTGGCTTAATGCCTATGTCATGGACCAAGCTTGCTGTTCTTAATATATCCATGGTTTTCATATCTACATTTTCTTTTGTTCCAATAAGGTTTGAGAATGCATAGACCTTTAGAAAGTGATGTATTCTCTTGGGGCAGCCTTCTTCATAGGCTGTCATTTTTAATGTAAGCTCATCATCTTTAATCATTCCTATATACCCTTTCTTCGTCCGGCAGACTTTATAATAGCACAAGTAATTGTTTTATAAAAGGAGATACTTGTAGTATACTCTATTGTATCCGGCTTTATGGCCATACTTTAGGAAAGGGGAGTGATCATGAAATATTTGTTTATACTTAACCCTGTTGCCGGAAAGGGCAGGGAACCCGGAAATCTTATTGAGAAAATTAAAAAGGCTTCACAGGAACTGAAGGTGGAGTGTGATGTATATGTTACGGAAAGTTACAGAGATGCTGAGAAGTACACAGCTTCTTATTTAGAAGGAACGGAGGAAGGTGAAACTGTAAGGATAATTTCCATGGGAGGTGACGGTACCTTAAATGAGATTATTAATGGAGCGATACCTTTCTTTGACTCCCATAATGTACAGATAGGCAGTATGCCTTTGGGAAGCGGCAATGATTTTATTAGGAACTTTAAGGATGGCTACTTTAAGAATATTGAAAGGCAGATGACAGGAGAAACTGAAAAAGTTGACATAATAGCATATGAGTATGAAAGAGGGGGAAGCAGAAAGAAAAGGTACTGTGCCAACATGCTGAATATTGGCTT
>JAAZGD010000050.1 GCA_012511395.1 Clostridiales bacterium | reverse complement strand
TAACAAAGTCCATTCAGGTTTTACCTAATAAATTCAAGGGTTTAAAGGACCAGGACCTTAGATATCGTCAAAGATATGTGGATCTCATTATGAATCAGGAAGTAAGGGACCTGTTCTATATGAGGACGGAAATCATTCATGAAATAAAGAGAGTACTTGAAAAAGAATATGAGTTTTTAGAGGTGGACACTCCTATTCTGACTACTATAGCAGGAGGGGCAAATGCCAGGCCCTTTGAAACTCATCACAATACCTTGGACCTTGATATGAAGCTTAGAATATCAAACGAGCTGCCTCTGAAGAGACTTATTGTAGGAGGCTTGGACAGAGTATATGAGATGGGAAAGATGTTCAGAAACGAAGGGATGGACAGAAACCACAATCCGGAGTTTACTTCCATGGAGTGCTACATAGCTTATGGCAATATGGAAACAGTTATGGATATAACAGAGCAGGTAGTTTCGAAGGCTGCCCTAAAAGCCACAGGTTCCATGGTTATAACTTACCAGGGGAAAACCTTCGATCTGACTCCGCCCTGGAGAAGACTTGATATGGCAGATGCTGTAAAGGAAGTTACAGGTGTGGACTTTTCAAAAATCAACACAGATGAGGAGGCAAGGGATGCGGCTCTTAGCTCCGGTTTGTCAAAAGACAGTCTAAAGGATTTATCAAGAGGCCTGATTCTGGCTGAAATGTTTGAAGTGTTCTGTGAAGAAAAAGAAGGTTTCCTCCACGGTCCTGTATTTATAACGGGCCATCCTGTGGAAATTTCACCTCTGTCAAAAAGAGATCCCGTGGATCCAAGAATAACAAGAAGGTTTGAAGCCTATATTAATGAATGGGAAATTGCAAATGCATTTTCGGAATTAAACGACCCTATAGATCAGTATGAAAGATTTAAGGAACAGCAGCAGGCTCTTGAAGAAGGAGATGAAGAAGCTCATCCCATGGATGAAGATTTTGTAAATGCTTTAGAGGTGGGACTGCCTCCTACGGGAGGACTTGGTATAGGCATAGACAGAGTAATAATGCTTATTACAGATGCTCCTTCCATAAGGGATATAATTCTCTTTCCCACTATGAAGCCTATAGATAAATAGCTTTAAAAAAGGATGAATAAAAAAAGATGAAGCAATATGAAATAAAAGATATTTTCAAAGAGTATGAAAGCCTTAAGGATAAAGAGATTACAGTTAAAGGCTGGGTGAGAACTAATAGAGATTCCAGCAAGTTTGGCTTTATTGAATTAAACGACGGTACCTTCTTTTCCTCTGTTCAAATAGTATATGACGAGAATCTTGAAAACTTTCAGGAGATCAGAAAGGTTACCATAGCAACGGCGCTTTCAGTAACCGGTGTTTTGACTGTGACTCCCGATATGAAGCAACCCTTTGAAATAAAAGCAGGAAGTATTGAAGTGGAAGCTGAATCAGAGGCTGACTATCCCCTTCAGAAGAAACGCCACTCATTGGAATTTCTAAGAGAGATAGCCCACTTAAGGCCAAGAAGCAATACTTTTTCCGCAGTCTTCAGAGTCAGATCCATATTAGCCTATGCCATTCATAAATTTTTCCAGGAGGAGGGCTATGTTTACGTTCATACTCCAATAATAACGGGAAGTGACTGTGAAGGAGCAGGTGAAATGTTTAAGGTAACCACCCTCGACCTTAATAACATTCCTAAAACAAAGGGAGGAGAAATAGACTATACAAAGGATTTCTTTGGAAAGGAAGCAGGTCTTACGGTGTCAGGGCAGTTGGAAGGAGAGGCTTTCGCTTTGTCCTTTAAGAAGATTTATACATTTGGCCCTACCTTTAGAGCTGAAAACAGCAACACCTCAAGACATGCTTCAGAGTTTTGGATGGTGGAGCCTGAAGTGGCCTTTTATGATTTGGAAGACAACATGGACATGGGTGAGGCCATGATAAAGTTTGTCATCAAGTATGTGCTGGAACATGCACCTTCTGAAATGGAGTTTTTTAACAGCTTTATAGATAAGGGTTTGATAGTAAGGCTTAATAATATTGTAAACTCAGAGTTCAAGAGAATTACCTACACAGAGGCTGTAGCTCTTTTAGAGAAAGCAACTAAAGAGTTTGAGCATCCTGTTTCTTGGGGAATAGATCTTCAGACTGAGCATGAAAGGTATATTACAGAGGAAGTATTTCACTGCCCTGTTTTCGTAACAGATTATCCCAAGGATATAAAGGCCTTCTATATGAGGTTAAATGATGATAATAAAACTGTGGCAGCCTGTGATCTTTTAGTGCCTGGAGTAGGAGAAATAATCGGAGGC
Source organism: Clostridiales bacterium (assembly GCA_012511395.1). Taxonomy (GTDB): domain Bacteria; phylum Bacillota; class Clostridia; order Peptostreptococcales; family Anaerovoracaceae; genus JAAZGD01. The sequence continues at coordinate 499 of JAAZGD010000050.1, read as the reverse complement.
TCCCAAAGGGAAGAAAGATACCATGTGCTTAGGGAGAAAATAATAGACGCAAGTATGAATCCTGATGATTATGACTGGTATCTGGAAATAAGAAAGTATGGAGGAGCAAAGCATTCGGGCTTTGGAATGGGCTTTGACAGAATACTTATGTATATTACAGGGATGGGAAATATAAGAGATGTTATACCATTCCCCAGAACGCCCAAGTCTGCAGAATTCTGATGAAGAAATTTTTAAAAGCTGTAAAGGACGGAGCCGTTAAAGGCGTTAGAACGGGAATTTTTCTTTTAAAAATAATGATACCCATATATGTGGTAGTGGTTTTTATCAAGCATTCCTTTTTAATGGAGTTTCTTGAAAAACTGTTTACACCCATTATGGGTATTTTTAAACTTCAGGGCGATGCTGCAGTCCCTTTTATTGCAGGTGTATTTACAGATGAATACGGTGCTGTGGCAGCTATGAAGGGGTTTGATTTTACCATGGCTCAAATCACAAC
>JAAZGD010000005.1 GCA_012511395.1 Clostridiales bacterium | reverse complement strand
TTCCTGGCTTTTCTGAAAATGAAAGGGTTTCCATATCGGGAGGGCAGCTTGATCTTCTGCCTACCATAAGCTACTTAATGGGTGAAAAGACTTTACCTACAGTATATCTGGGCCAAAACCTATTAACGGCAGAATCAGGCTTTGTACCTATACAGATGCACATGATTAAAGGTTCTTTTATCAAGGACGATATAGTTTTCGAAATGAGCAAGGACGGCGTATTCAAAAATTCCAAAGCGTGGAACAGAAAGACTCTTGAACCTCTTGACATAGACTTATACTATAATGATTATAAGCTGGCAAAAACCATGGTGGAAACTTCGGAATACTGCCTTACAAATGATGCCACAGGAAGTATGATTCTTGAAGGAAAGGATCTGGCTTCTATTTACGGCTCATCAGAAAATATTAGGGAGCTAAGTGATGCTATAACCGTATTTACTTTTTCCGATAACAGCCCCGAGGAACTTGAACTGCTTGATCGGTGGCTTACAAAGAACGGTGAAGAAGTCATTGCTGTCAGCTCAAATGAAATCTTCAGAGTGTTACGATTATATGAAGATTTATATTCAGGAAGAGTAGGCGAGGTAGGTTCAATTCAGTATGTGGAGGGCACCACTAATAAAAAATTTGTAGATAAAAGGAATCGTATAGTTATATTAATGGAAAATAATACATATGACTTTCCAAAGCTTGAGTATATAGGGTATCATTCCTTTATAATCAGCCCTGAGAGATTAGGACTTAAGGGCAAGGACCTTGAGCAGTTTATAGATGCAAATTGTGTTAAAGGTTTTCTCATAGAAGGTGAGGATTTAAAAACATTCCAAAAGACCAAGGGCACAGAAAAAATCAATTACTACATTAAGGAAAACAACATCCTAAAAAGATTGAAATAAAAGGAGGTGTTTCAATGCCTGAGGCAATATTGATTTTAACTTTTTTCGCTATTCTGGCAATTATAATTTTCCAGGCCTTTCAGCTTGTTCAATCCAAGAAAGAACAAAGGGAAAACAGGAAAGAAATAGTTTCCTTCATGCAGGAGAAGCTGACAGGCGTTTCCATGGAGCAGGAACAAAAACTGGATAATATTAGAAACACCCTGGAAGACAAACTTAACAGAATGCAGGATGACCAGAATAAAAGTCTTACGGAAATAAGAACAACTGTAGATGAAAAGCTTCAAAAAACCCTGGAGGAAAGAATTGCCAAATCCTTTTCACTTGTTCAGGAGAGCTTGGCAAAAGTAAGCGAAGGCCTTGGCGAAATGAGCACCCTTGCAACAGGAGTGGGAGATCTTCAAAAGGTTTTATCCAACGTTAAAACGAGAGGAATACTGGGGGAGATTCAGCTAAAGGCCATACTTGAACAGATTTTATCAAAGGAACAGTATGAAGAGAATGTGGCTGTTATTCCTGATAAAAAGGAAAGGGTGGAATTCGCCATAAAACTGCCGGGAAATGACCGAGGGCCTATGTATCTTCCAATAGATGCCAAATTCCCTCAGGAGCCCTATTTACGCCTTATAAAGGCTTATGAAGACCAGGACCAGATAGCTGTGGATATAAGCGCTAAAGAGCTGGAAAGAGCTGTTAAGGCCGGCGCCAAGGATATTAGAGATAAATACATAGAGCCACCCTACACTACAGACTTCGGTGTGATGTTTCTTCCTGTGGAAGGCCTTTATGCAGAAGTTGTGAGAAGAGGCCTTATTGAGGTTTTGCAAAGAGACTATAAAGTTACAATTGCAGGGCCTACAACTTTTGCCGCCCTATTAAACAGTCTGCAGATGGGATTCAGGACCTTGGCCATAGAAAAAAGGTCCTCTGAAATCATTACCCTTTTAAGTGCCGTAAAGACTGAATTTGATAAATTTCAGGATGTGCTTCTAAAAACCCGTGATAAGTTGAATGAAGCAAACCAGGAACTTGATAAGCTTGTGGGAGTAAGGACGAGAAAGATTCAAACCAAACTTAGAGATATAGATAAGCTTGAAGATGTAAGTGCCGAAGAGACCTTGGGCCTTACAGAGCCGGAAGAATATGTAGAAGGTTACGAAGAGATTTAAGGAGCTTTAAATTGAACATTTATGCCATCGGTGACCTGCACCTTTCATTAAACGGCAAGGTGGATAAACCTATGGACATCTTCGGACTTGTATGGGAAAACCATGTGGAAGTTATGAAGGAACACTGGGATCAAACAGTAAGGGAAGAAGATGTGGTGCTTTTGTGCGGTGATTTATCCTGGGCACTGAAGCTCCCCGAGGCTATGGATGATTTAGATTTCATTCATGACAGACCGGGTAAAAAAATTATAATCAAAGGCAATCACGATTTATGGTGGACATCCATTAAAAAGCTGAACGCACTTTATGAGGATATGTATTTTTTGCAAAATGACTTTTATCCCCTTGGCTCTGTGGCCATAGCAGGATCACGGGGCTGGCTTTGTCCCGGAGGAGAGGAGTTCACAAAGCAGGACATGAAGATATATGAGCGTGAGCTTATGAGAATGGAGTCCTCCCTGCAGGCTGCCTTTCTGGCAGGCTATGGAAAAAATAAGGGAGCGGAAATAATTGTAATGATGCATTACCCTCCTACCAACGAGTTTCTTGAAGACTCGGGATTCACAGAGCTTTTTCATGAATACGGAGTAAAGAAGGTTGTCTATGGCCATATTCACGGAATGATGAATCACAGTAAAAGCCTAAAGGGAGAAAAGGAAGGCATTTCATACAGCCTTGTGTCCTTTGATTACGTGGAAGGAAAACTGGAGAAAATAATATGAAAAGAGGAATAATTATTGTTCTTGACAGTCTGGGCATAGGAGCCTTACCTGATGCCCACCTCTACAAGGACGAAGGTTCAAACACTTTGGGCAATATAATGAAAGAAAATCCCGACTTAAATCTTAGAAATTTAAGCCGTTTGGGTTTAGGCAATATTGAGGGTGTAAAGATCCCCTCTCTGAAAGAAGATAACCCTGTGGGTTCCTACGGCAGAATGAAGGAAGCATCGAAAGGAAAGGACACCACAACAGGCCACTGGGAAATCGCAGGTCTCCTTACTACAGAGCCTTTTAAGACTTACCCGGAAGGTTTCCCTCAAGAATTCATCAAAGCTTTTGAAGAAAGGATAGGCACAAAGGTTTTAGGAAACTATGCAGAATCAGGAACTGTCATCATAGAGGATTTAGGCCCCCTTCATGAGAAAACGGCACAGCCCATAGTCTATACTTCAGCTGACAGTGTATTTCAGATTGCAGCAAATGTAGATGTTATCCCCCTTGAAAAACTGTATGAGCTTTGTGAAATTGCAAGAGAAATGTTGGTGGGTGATTGGGCCTGCGGAAGAGTTATAGCAAGACCATATAAAATAATAGATGGGAAACGTGTGAGAACATCTGACAGAAAAGACTATTCGGTATCTCCTCCTTCAGCTACTCTTTTAGATAAGGTAAAGGATAAAGGACAGACTGTTTATGCTGTTGGAAAGATAAACGATATATTTAATGGAAAAGGCGTTACTAAGACAGTTCATACAGACAGCAATATGGATGGAGTGGATAAAACCTTAGACGCTTTAAGAGAAGACTTTGAAGGCTTGCTTTTCGTTAACCTTGTAGACTTTGATGCTAAATTTGGCCACAGAAGAGATGCCTCGGGCTACGGCAGGGCTCTTAAAGACTTTGATGAAAGGCTGCCTGAAATATATGAAGCCTTAAAGGAGGATGACATTCTATTTATTTGCGCAGACCATGGAAACGATCCTGACCATGAAGGCTTTGACCACACAAGGGAATACATACCGCTATTAGTATATGGAGCAAAGGTAAAACCGGGGATAAACCTAGGTACAGGAGAAACCTTTGCAAATATAGGAGCAACCATAGCTTCATATCTTGAAACAGAAGACCTTGACTTGGGAAAGAGCTTCCTGGATAAAATAATTTAAGAGGTAATTGCCATGAATATGACTTCACTTATTGAAAAAAAGAAAAGGGGAGAAGTCCTTTCAAAAGAAGAAATATCCTTTCTCATTAAAGGATATACAGCCGATGAAATACCTGATTATCAGGTATCGGCTTTTTTAATGGCAGTGTGGTTTAATGGGATGAGCTTGGAAGAAACCGTTGATTTAACTGATGCCATGAGGTTTTCAGGCGATGTTATAGATCTTTCAGCCATAAAAGGCATAAAGGTTGATAAGCACAGCACAGGAGGAGTGGGAGATAAAACCTCCATGATAATAGGCCCTATTGCAGCATCAGTAGGTGTAAAGGTTCCAAAGATGTCAGGCCGCGGCCTAGGCTTTACAGGTGGTACTGTAGACAAATTGGAATCAATTCCGGGGTTCAGAACTGAAATAGATGAAGATGAATTTATAGATATTGTTAACAGAGTGGGCCTTGCCATAATAGGACAAACAAAAAAAGTGGTTCCGGCAGATAAAAAGATATACGCCCTAAGAGATGTTACTCAAACTGTGGATAACATATCCTTAATTGCATCAAGCGTAATGAGCAAAAAGCTGGCAAGCGGCAGCGACAAAATAGTCCTTGATGTGAAGAACGGCGACGGCGCTTTTATGGAAAGCCTGGAAGAAGCCGTAAAGCTTGCAGAGCTTATGGTTCTCATAGGAAAGAAAGCAGGTAAGGAAACCATAGCTTTGATTACAGATATGGAGGAACCCTTAGGCCATTACATAGGTAACGGCCTTGAAGTGATGGAGAGTATTATGACCTTAAAAGGTGAAGGACCGGAGGACCTTTTAGACTTGTCCTTATCACTTTCTGCCTATATGGTTCACCTTTCAGATAAGAACATATCCTACGAAGAAGGCCGCACCATATGTGAGGATGCTGTGAAAAGCGGTAAAGCATTAAGCAAGATGAAGGAATTTATTGAAGCCCAAGGAGGCAATCCAAAGGTTATAGAGGATTTCTCACTGCTTCCTACACCTGCTTATGATGTTGAAATAGAAGGACCTTTAGAGGATGGTTATGTTTATTCATGCCATGCTAAGACAATAGGTATAGCCTCCCAAATGTCAGGGGCAGGCAGAATAACCAAGGAAGAGGACATAGATTTATCTGCAGGAATAATATTACATAAAAAAACCGGTGACTTCTGTAAAAAAGGCGAACCCTTTGGAGTATGTTACGGCAACAATTTGAAAAAGGTTCAAGAAGCAGCAAAAGAAGCAGCCAAGGCCTTTACTCTGGGCCCCACTGCTCCTTCTAAAAAATCTGTGGTGTTAAAGGTTATTAAATAATTACTTTAAATTTTCTGGATTTAAACACTTAAGATAGTCGGGCACAAAAAGCCCGTCTTTTCTTATGAGCACATCGTCAAACCAAATCTCCCCGCCGCCGTACTCCTGCCTTTGAATGCTTACAAGGTCCCAGTGAAGAGAAGATTTATTGCCGTTATCTGCATCCTCATAACAATTCCCCGGAGTAAAATGGAAGGAACCTGCAATCTTTTCATCAAATAAAGTATCCTTCATAGGCTCTAAAACGTAGGGGTTTAAGCCGATGGCAAACTCTCCTATATATCTTGCACCTTCATCTGTATCGAGAAGCTGATTAATTTTTTCAGTGTCATTGGCAGTCGCCTCAACTATTTTTCCGTCCTTAAAGGTGAACTTGATGTCCTCATAGGTGAAGCCCATTTCCTCTGATTTAGTATTAAAGGCTATGGTGCCGTTTACAGAATCCCTAATAGGAGCAGTATAGACTTCTCCATCCGGAATATTTCTTTCCCCGGAACACTTAATGGCTTTCATACCCTTAATTGAAAAGGTAAGATCAGTATCCTTCTGAATAATTCTCACCTTGTCAGTCTTCTCCATCAGCTCTACAAGGCTGTCCATGGCATAAGCCATCCTTTTATAATCCATGGTACAAACATCAAAATAAAAGTCCGAAAACCCTTCTAAACTCATGTTAGCTAATTGAGCCATGGAAGGATTGGGATACCTTAAAACTACCCATTTAGTGTTGTTCACTCTATAATCAAGCACAGGTTTCAATGCATTAAGATACATATTTATTTGTGAGCTTGGTACGTCGGAAAGCTCAGCCGTATTTTCAGAGCCGCGGATTGCAATGTAGCAGTCCATTTCCTTCATCTCATAAAGCTTCTGATTATTTAGTGATGAAAGCTGATCTTCTGTTGCAGAAAGAAGGATTTCTCTTTGTATGGAGCTGTCACGGCTTGTAATGTAAGGAAGACCGCCTTGCTTGTAAACCTCTTTAATAAGCTGTCTTACCAAAGGCTTTGTGGCTTCTCCCTCATAATCTATAAGAACCTTCTCACCCTTGTTTACCTGTACAGAGTAACCTGTAAGAAGCTGTGCCAGTTTAATAATTCTTGAATCCAATTTCTTACCTCCCATAAATCTTTGATTTATTTATATACCCGTAATTTTTCATTATCATACTCAATAACTATAACTTTTCTTGTGATTATAGGCAACTTTTGGTATAATAATAAAAAAATAATGAAAGGGTACAGACCTTTCTATATAAGAAGGAGTATTTATGGACAAGATTACAGGAACAGTCAGAGAGCCCAAGTCTAAGGCTAAGCAACTAAGAAGCAAGGGCCTTATTCC
>JAAZGD010000049.1 GCA_012511395.1 Clostridiales bacterium | reverse complement strand
GGCCCCATAGTATTCATGAGGGAAATCTTTTCCGTTAATTGAAGTATGATAAAAGGAATAAGAAGTATTAAAAGTACTATAAATAAATCGTAAGCAAACATGTAAATGCCTCATTTTATTTTAATCTACTTGATTATTATATCATGTAAGCATGAAAAAGAGACGAAAAAAATCGTCCCCTTTACAATTTATAATAAGTTGTGAAGGCTATTATTAATCAAATAGTTTAAGCAAATTCTCTTTTGATTGCACACCTACTGTTTGGTTATGTATCTTGCCATCTTTGAAAATGAAAATAGAAGGTATACTCATAATTTGGTACTTCCCCGCTATTTCAGGCTGGCTGTCTACATCCAGCTTACAAATTTTATACTCAGGGTGTTCATCTGACAGTTGCTCAACAACGGGAGCTACCATCCTGCAGGGGCCGCACCATGCTGCCCAAAAATCCACTAACACCGGCTTATCAGACTTCAATACTTCTTCATCGAAATTATCTTTTGTTAATTCTATAACTGCCATATTGCTTCCTCCTATTTATTACTGACTTTAACTTAATCACAATTAATGTCTTATAGCTTATACCCACTAAACCTTTCTTTTAACTATAATATTATTATAATTTGTGATTTTATCACGGGGCAATATGAGGTATGATAGTTATCGCAGGGATTTCAGCTTTAAAAGGAGTAGAAATGGTAAGAGAATTGGAAACAGAAAGACTTTTTATAAGAAGGTGGCAGGTGAAGGATGCTTCTTCCTTGTTTGAGTATGCAAAGCATAAGGAGGTGGGACCTGCCGCAGGATGGAAGCCCCATGAGAGTGTTTTGGAATCCAGAAATATTATTACAACTCTGTTTATGCCAAACGATTCCTTTAAGATAGTTTTAAAGGAAAACAATAAGATAATCGGCTCCATCGGTTTTGAGCCGGACAAATACAGGCCGGGTATTAAAAGTATGGAGCTGGGATACTCCCTCTCTCATGATTACTGGGGCAGGGGGCTTATGACAGAAGCTGCTTTGAGAGTTATTGAGTATGGGTTTTCAGACCTTGGCCTTGATATTATCTCTATTGTAACTACTGAAATAAACAGAAGGTCTCAAGGAGTTATAAAGAAATGCGGCTTTGTCCTTGAAGGAAATTTAAGAAGATGTTATCGCATCTATACAGGTGAAATAAGAAACTGCATGGTGTTTTCAATGCTTAAAGAGGAATGGCTTTCTAGAAAATAGAAATCAGGAACCTTTCGTTTCCAAAAAGGCTCTGTTGATAATGAGTCCCACACCAAGGCACCATGAAATGAGAAAGACCCACATCATAAGAGCTACGATAGAGGCCAGGGCACCATAAAGAATGTCATAATTTGATATGTAGTTTATATAAAGAGAATAGAAGAAGGTAACCAGCAGGATTCCTACGGAGGCAAAGGCAGCTCCCGGAAGGAATATTTTTATTGAAAACTGCCTTCTTGCCATAAGGTAATAGTTAAGCAACAACAGAACGAAATATACGAAAAAGGAAACAGGCCATCTTAGAACAAGCCATAAAGTTCCTGAGAGAACATCTTGAGGGATCAGTAATAGTGTATCCAGAACCTTGATGACGAAGGAGAAGATAAGGCCGCCGTATACAAGAATTACAAGGCCTATCGTAAAAGCTATCATTATTATTACTACGGAAACAAGAGCCCAAACCCTTTCCTTAAAAAACCCCGTATATTCCTCTTCCCCACTGAACATGGTAACCGTACTCATTTTAACCAGAGAATACTGAGCTTTGGAAGCTGACCAGATTACCAAGAGGATAAAGAAAAGATTGGAGCCTGTGCTCCCTGAAAAAAACATAAGACTTTTTATAATTTCTGACATCTCATCTGAAAGGTACCCTGAGAGAAGGTCACCCAGGGACTCAAGAGAAAGGCCGAATACTCCAAGAAGCTGGGATAAAAGGATGAGCATGGGAACTATGGAAAGAATAATATAAAAAGAAAGGGAGGAGGCATATCCCCGGTAGTAAGAGTCTGTTAACTGGGTGAGAGTGTAGGTAAACACCGATTTAATATTTTTATTCATAGCCTTGTTTTTCCAAAAGCCGGGACAGCTTCTTCAGAGCATTGGCTCTATGGCTTATTTCATTCTTCTCTGAAGCAGTCATCTGACTGAAGGTTTTATCAGTGCCTTCCGGTATGAATAAAGGATCATAACCAAAACCCCTTGTACCCATCTCCTTAAGGGCTATATGGCCTTCAACCTCACCTCTTGCAGCCAAGT
>JAAZGD010000048.1 GCA_012511395.1 Clostridiales bacterium | reverse complement strand
ATCTGCATCAGAGCATCTCTTTGCATCCAATATAGTGCCTACTCTGAAGTCTATTTTATCAAACACATCGTATTCTATGGGTTCCTTAAGCTCTATGGGAATGTTCCCTTCCTCTGCCTTAAGGCTTTCAAGCTCTGACAATTCCTTTTCAATCTCTATTCTTGGAAACAGCACTTCGCCTCTGTTAACCTTTGTGCCTTCAAGCTTGTCAAAAACAAAGGCTTCCTCCCAAAGAGGTTCCTCCTCTGACATCCCAAGCTGCCCTCTTATATTCATAGTTGTAGTATGCATAAAAGGAAATATTAAAACTGAAACTATCCTGATTACTTCTGCAAGATGGGAGAGAACTATCTCAAGCTTCCTCTTATTCTTTTCATCTCTTGCAAGAACCCAAGGAGTAGTTTCATCAATGTACTTGTTGGCCCTTCCAACCACATGCCATATTTCAGCTAAAGCCAAATTAAACTCAAACCTGTCCATATGGTCCTCAACCTTGTCGGCGCAGGATAAAGCCATGTTTCTCAAATCTTTTTCCAGAGCTGTCAACTCATCTTCCTTTGCTTTTTCAGGGACTACATAATCCAGGTATTTGCCTATCATGGTAACAGTCCTTGAAACAAGGTTGCCTAAATCATTGGCCAAATCGAAATTGATTCTTTTTATAAGCACCTCGTTTGTGAAAAGCCCGTCCTGTCCAAAGGTATATTCACGTAACAGAAAATACTTAAGAGCATCTATTCCATAGCGCTGAATCAGCTTTACGGGGTCCACCACATTGCCTTTGCTTTTACTCATCTTTCCGCCTTCAAGAAGAAGCCATCCATGGCCTAACACCTGCTTTGGCAAAGGTTCATCTATGGACATAAGCATGGCAGGCCAGATAATGGAGTGAAATCTCACTATCTCTTTTCCCACAAGGTGCACATTGGCAGGCCAATACCTATTGTATTCTATAGGATCATCAGGATAGCCAAGGGCAGTTATGTAGTTTGACAGCGCATCAAGCCAAACATAAATAACGTGCTTGTCATCAATGGGCACAGGAATCCCCCAATTAAAGGAGGAGCGGCTTACACATAAATCCTCCAAGCCATGCTCTACAAAAGCAATCATTTCATTTCTTCTTGTATCAGGCTTTAAGAAATCGGGATTTTTTTCAAAAAGCTCCAACAACCTGGGAGCATAGTCGGAAAGGCGGAAAAAGTATGCCTCCTCGCTGGCCTCCTCCACAGGTCTGCCGCAGTCAGGGCAACAGCCGTCCACAAGCTGACTCTCAGTCCAGAAGCTTTCACAGGGAGTACAGTAAAGGCCTTCATAGGAGCCTTTATATATATCCCCCTTTTCATACATCTTCATGAAAATGGCCTGAACTCTCTTCACATGTCTTTCCTCTGTAGTCCTTATGAAGTCATCATAAGAAATCTCCATGGTCTTCCAAAGCTCTTTAATGTTTCCTACAATCCTGTCCACATATTCCTTTGGCTCAAGCCCTGCCTTCTCTGCTATCTGCTGGATTTTCTGACCATGTTCATCTGTCCCTGTAAGAAAGTGAACATCGTAACCTGAAAGTCTCTTAAAACGCGCCATGGCATCAGCCATCACCGTACAGTAGGTGTGGCCAATATGAAGATTATCGCTGGGATAATATATGGGAGTGCTGATATAGTAAGTTCCTTTCTTCCCCGACATTTCTTTTTCCTCTCTTCTTTAAGTAGTTACAGAAGGTATTATACCATAATCAAGTTTTCAAGGTATGGTTTTGTGGTATAATTCCATTTATGAAAAGCATACTCAGGATATATATTCCTTTTTTCCCAATTATTATAACAACAGGCGGCCTTATAATTCTTCAGGCAATGCTTCAATTGGAGCTTCCCAAGTTTATGGCTCAAATAATAAATGAAGGCATAGTAAAGCAAAATCAAAGCGTAATTTATGAAACAGGTATTTTAATGTTGCTTTTATCCTTTTTAGTTGCAACCATTGCAATCACCGTAAGCTTTCTTGCCTCCAACATATCTGCAAAAGGAGCCGCCAGGCTTAGAGCCTCTATTTTTTCCAAGGTCTCTTCCTTTGACAGCGGAGAAATGGAGCTTTTCACTACTGCCTCCTTAATAACAAGAGCAACCAACGACGTACTTCAAGTACAAAACGCATCACTTATGATTCTCAGAATGGGGTTCTTTGCACCTGCCATGGGAATAGGCGCTCTTATTATGGCCATAAGAACAAGCCACGACTTGACCTGGACCATAGTTATTACCTTGGTATCCCTTTTGTTTTTCGTCTTTTTATCAGTGGCTCTCTCCATGCCCAAGTTCAGAATGCTTCAAAAGCTTATGGACAGAATCAACCTAATTATATCAGAGCGATTAAAGGGGATGCTGGTCATAAGAGCTTTTTTACGGGAAAAGCGGGAAGAGGAAAGATTTGAGGAAGCCAACAAAGCGCTGATGAATACCAATCTTTTCGTAAACAGACTCATGTCCCTTATGATGCCTGTCATGTCACTTATCATGTCCTACGGCTCTGTGCTCATAGTCTATGCAGGCTCCAAGCTGATAGATGTTAACAAGCTTGCAGTAGGCGACATGATGGCCTTCATCCAATATGCAACTCACGTGGTAATGTCATTTTTATTCCTTACCATGTTTTTCATAATGCTACCAAGAGCCATGGTATCCGCACAGCGTATAAATGAAGTTTTAAAAATGGATCTTATGATCACAGATTTGCCGGAGCCTGAACAGAATCATCTCCCCTTAGATACAAAGGGTGAGGTCCGTTTTGAAAAGGCCTCCTTCAGATACCCTGATGCTGAGGAAAATGTGCTTTCAAACATTTCCTTTAAAGCCTCTCCCAACACCTTTACAGCCATAGTGGGCGGCACAGGCTCAGGCAAATCCACCCTTGTAAACCTCCTTCCAAGATTTCACGATTTAACAGGCGGAAAGATATTGATTGACGGTGTGGACATTAAGACCTTATCCAGAAATTACTTAAGAGACCTTATAAGCTTTGTGCCTCAAAAAAATCTGCTTATGAAGGGAACTGTTCTATCCAATGTAACTTACACTGCCACCTCTATAGATTCTCACAAGCTTGAGGAGGCAATTACAATAAGTCAGTCCAAGGAGTTTGTTGACCAAAAGGCCGAAGGAGTGGAAAGCCCCATAAATCAGGGAGGCACCAATGTATCAGGCGGTCAAAGGCAGAGGCTCAGCATTGCAAGAGCTCTGTATAAGGATGCTCCCATATATATTTTTGACGACAGCTTCAGCGCCCTTGACTTCCAAACAGAGGCAGCTTTAAGGGAAGCTTTCATTAAGGCCAAAAAAGGCAAAACTGTTTTTGTAGTAGCCCAAAGAATAAGCACGGTTAAAAACGCCAATCAGATAATCGTTCTTGATGAAGGAAAGATTTCAGGTATAGGAACTCATAAGGAATTGCTTAAAACATGTTCCGTTTACAGGGAGCTTGTTTCCTCACAACTTGAAGGGGAAGGAGGTGAAGCTGATGGCAGGTCCTAAAATAAGGCCGGGAAAAGGTCCCGGTGGGGGCCCCGCTTCTGCCCTTATGCCCGGAGAAAAAGCCAAAGACTTTAAAGGTACCATTAAAACCTTGTGGCGCTATCTAAGGCCTTACAGGGGCCGGTTGATTATCTCATCGCTGGCCACAGTCTTTTCAGTTGCCTTTTCTGTCATCTCCCCTCTTATTCTTGGGAAGGCCACAGATGTGGTGGCAAATTCGGTTCTTCATAATGTGCCTATGGATTTTACAGCTCTAATAAAACTTCTTGTTTTGTTGCTTATAATTTATGGGCTTTCCTCCGTGTTCTCGGCTCTCCTAGGTTTTGTCATGGCAGGTATTTCCCAAAGAGTCAGCTACAGATTGAGAAACGAACTTTCTGAAAAGCTTAACAGACTTCCTTTGGAATACTTCGATAAAAAGACTCACGGGGAAATATTATCAAGAGTCACAAACGACATAGATACTGTAAATACCACCTTGAATCAGACTCTCTCCCAAATTGTCACAAGCCTTATAACAGTGGTGGGGATTCTCCTTCTAATGATTTATATAAGTCCCCTTATGACTTTAATTGCCCTCATCACCATACCTTTATCCATGTTTGTCATTAAGATGATTGTAAAGAGATCTCAAGGCCACTTCAGGGATAACCAGATGTACCTAGGAGAGGTGAACGGTCATATAGAAGAAATGTTTACAGCCCACATCGTGGTTAAGGCCTTTAACGGCCAGGAGGAAGCAAAAAGAACCTTCGACGAATTAAACGGCAAACTGGAGAAGGCAGGGAGGAAATCTCAATTTTATTCAGGCACCATGATGCCCTTAATTAACTTTGTAGGGAATATCGGTTTTGTTCTGGTCTGTATAGTAGGAGGTTATCTGGCTGTAAACGGCAGGATTACCATAGGAAGCATTCAAGCTTTTCTGCAATACATCAGAACCTTTAACCAGCCTCTCATGCAGCTTGCAAACATTGCAAATGTCCTTCAATCTACGGCAGCAGCTTCAGAAAGAGTGTTTGAAGTGTTGAACGAAGAGGATGAGGCGCCTGATTCTGATACTCCTGAAGTTATCCTTAAAGAAAATGTAAAGGGAGACATTGTCTTTGATAACGTTACCTTTTCATATCCTTTGGAGGAGGAGAATAGGCCTCCTCTCATGAAGAATTTAAGCTTCTCTGTTAAGCAAGGTCAGAGAGTTGCAATAGTAGGACCTACAGGAGCAGGTAAAACCACCATTGTAAAACTGCTTCTACGATTCTACGAGCTTAAAGGAGGAAGAATTCTCCTTGACGGCGTTGACATAAAGGATATGAAAAGGGGGGACCTTCGTTCCTGCTTCAGCATGGTGCTTCAGGACAACTGGCTATTCTCAGGCACTGTTCAGGAAAATATAAGCTACTGCTGTGACACGGCTACAAAAGAAGATATAAAGAAAGCTGCAAAGGCAGCCCATATACATCACTATATCAGGACACAGCCCAAAGGCTATAAAATGGTAGTTCAGGAGGATGCAGGCAATCTCAGCGCAGGTCAAAAACAGCTTCTCACTCTTGCAAGAGCCTTTCTTGCAGATTCACCTATACTTATTTTGGATGAGGCTACAAGCTCTGTAGATACAAGGACAGAGAAAAATGTGCAAAGGGCAATGGCAGAGCTTATGAAGGGAAGGACCAGCTTCATCATAGCTCACAGGCTGTCCACCATAGTTGACGCAGATATTATCCTTGTAATGAAGGATGGGGATGTAATAGAAAAAGGAACTCATAAAGAGCTCCTTGAGGCTAATGGTTTCTACAAAAACTTATACGACTCTCAGTATAAGTAAAGGCTACTTAAAGCTTCCATAGCTTCTGCCTTTATGCTCATCTCCTTCATTCCTCCCTGTTATTCTGTATTTCTTAAGAATCTTTTCCGTTTGAGGATTCTTTTCTTTTTCCTCATCATACAGCTTTTTCTGTAAAGCAGTAAGTTGGGAAACAGGGATCATATGGTCCTTTACAGGCCTTGGGATAAATATAAGGTATGATAAGGGAAGTATTATAAGAAGATATAAAAGAGTCCATAAAATTGCACCTGTTCCCTTATGCACATCTATATATAATGCAAAGAAAAGTCCTATAAAATACAGAATGAAGGTTATATAAAATTTTTCAGCTTTCCTGATTCCCTTCACCAGGTGTGGATCATACCATAAGTTCCTTCTCTTTTTGTTTATGAACTTAGCACCCCTGAAGCTTGTATATGCAATGAAGTATGCATCCTTTATATCCTGAAAGGTTATGGGGCTCTTCTTCTTTTCTTCAAAGTACTCAGTCTTATCAAAGGCCACATAAGCGCCGATTGTGACTCCTTCCCCCATAAGGAGAACTTCCCTTTCCTCTATATCCTGCTCCTTAATAACGACCTGCTGTGACTCCTTCAAGTATTCCTTATGGTCACCCAATCCTATTACTGAATATCCCTTTAAGCAGTAAAAGCAAAGATATGCTTCTTTCCCATGAATAAATGAAGGAAGCTTAAAAGCTCTTCCTTCCTCTGTAACCTCATATACCTCCAAAGCGCTTTCGGCATCTTCCTTAACCATAAGATTATAGTCTTTCCCTGTGCCAAAGCTTTCAATGTCTTCAGAGCCTTTGAAGGAAAAGGTTGAAAGTCTGTCAAGCTTCTTACTTTTCCTTGAGTCCGACACTAGGGTAACGTCTCCTTCCAAAAGTACAAGATGCCTTGTAAACCCTGTAAGCTCTGTGAATTTCGTTTTCTCAGCCTCTACGGAAGCCTTGCTTAACCGGAAAATGAAGTCTCTTTTCTCATAGGAAGAACCGGGAGGATAAATGAACAGTTCCTCTGTCACTCCTCCTGACCATTGCTTTTTTACAAAGTCCTTCTCAGTATAAATTTTTACAGAATTATTGGAAACCATCTATTGTCTCCTGCCGCCCACTTTTACGGTAAAGGTTAAAAGTGCTAAAAAGTACAGAATAATTATTCCAAGAGTTACAAACAGCATCATATCTGATTTAGGTGCCATACCTATGAATATAAGCATAGGAATGCCAAAGACGATGGCTGAACAGCTGCCTGTAACCAGGTTGTTTGTCGCAGGTGTTTTAAGCTCAGGATCAACTTCTCTAAGGAGCAGTATGCCTGAGCTCACCGTTCCTGTCATCATGCCAAACATGGATAAAAAGCCTTCATAGTAATAGTCGGGATAAAGGATTCTTGCAAGCCTCTTAAGATAATAAAAGGTGCCAAAGCCTCCTGCCAGGGACATGAGAACGAACATCAAGTAGTTGCCTGACAAGTCTCCTATTTCAATGGAGGCGATTCCTGCAATTATCATTATATCAAAAGCAAGTCCTGACAGCCTCGATAAAAGATAATTGTTTTGGTACCTCCTTTTAATAATGCCTCTTTTCTTCATCTTCTCCATAATAATTCTTGTAAGTATGGCAAGGAGAGAGCCTGTTATAAAGTTGAAACCCCATAAAAGGCTGTTTACGGTAGCTCCCGCACCTTCAGATATCATGGTTATGGAGGAGGACAATCCCTTTGTAAAGAGGAAGGTGGCAAGATAAACTATTACCACTAATGCTGCCTGAACCGAAAGCTTGTCAACAGATTCGGAAACGGGTATTTCATCCTTATGCTGAAACATATCTATGGTAACGGAGCCTGACACTTCCTCAATTCCGTTTCTCCTGATTTCTCCCCTTCTCTTTAAAACATTCAAATATATAACTCCTGCTATGCAGGCCCATAAGTAGCCCATGGCGGCTATGGCAAGGGCAAAGGACCTTCCTCCCATCATGCCCATGGCTTCATATATGGTTCCCACATTGTTGGCCTGCCCCGGCCCTTGACCGTATCCCATAGGCAGCAGTATGCCTGCTGCTTTAAATACGTTGGGGACCACAGTATAAGCCAAACCTATGGTTATCATAATGCCCATAATACCTTGGAGCAGATAGACGCTTACTATCATGGAGCCGCTTCTTAGCCCTATGAAATTGCCTCCTTCAGTTATGGCACCTGCTTCAGGCACTCTCAGACTCATGGCAATAAATCCCAAAGCAATCCCATGGTAGGTGATCATCTCAAGCAGTGTGGAATCCATATTGAGGATACCAAAGGTCCTTAGTAAAAGAAGGATAAAGCCTGCCAGCACCGCCGTAGGCATAAGGCTGTTTCTTATGGTCCTTGAATTCCTTCTTAAAGCATTGGCTATAAGGACTGTGGCTGCTATTATTCCAAACTGTATTACCACATTCCACAATTGTTCGTTGGCTGCTGAGAAATCCATCCTTTATTCCCCCCGGTTATATTCCGGGCGTTCCCTTTCCCTCATTATTTGATAGACAGCTAAATACTTCCTTCCGCTTCTTGGATGACCGGACCGTATCTCATAATGGTTCTGATCTACAAAGAAGGTTATCATCATTCTCCCGTTAATATTCATATTCACCATATCCTTAAAGGCGAAATGATAATCTCCCATGGTCATTCCTTCTTCATTTGCCAAAAGAGTTCCTTTATATAACAGATTTCTCTCATGGTTATGTGGATCTGCTTTATAGAGCTCCTGTTCATCATCCTGTAAATCGTATTTTTGAAGCTCCTTCATCTTCTTCGTCTGCCAAAGATCCCATTCCGTTATGGTTTTAAAGGGTGAAGCTTTATCAAAATATCCATATTCATCAATATGGGTCTCAAAGCTGCAGGCCTCACAATAAAACCGGTTGTTGCTGCTCTTCATGTTCCCAATCCTTTCACATTCAGGGCACATATATAACGCAATCTCCAACCATTCTGCCAGGTTCTTCCCTTTAAATCTTACGTGCTCAGTCCTTTGCCTTTCATAGGCATCCTCATGAAGGTCCTCTTTAATCATTCTGTTTATTTCATCCACTGTCTTATCTTTAAGATCACTAAAAGGATATACCCCCTTAAGGTATCCCTTCATCCTTCCCTTTCTCATGGTCCTTGACCATCTTGGAGAAGTTAAATAACCTCCCTCGAAGTGGTAGGTCATGAGGGTGGCTCCTCCTGCCTTGACCAGCTTTCCCGTAGCTTCGGCAATAGGCCCCGTCACACCGTTAAAGCTTCTGTTTCCCTCGGCAAAAATACAGATTCTATGGCCTTCTTTAAGCCTTCTTAAAACCTCCCTGGCAGCCTGAGCATCCTTTGTACTCTTCAATCTGGAAACAGGATCTCCAAGAAACTCCATCAGCCTGGATACAAATCCCCAGCTCATCACATGCTCACTTGTTTAAAAATACATGGGTTCTTTAAAGCTTCTTGCAATAAATCCGGGGTCAAGGTCGGTGTTATGATTTGAAATTATAATACAAGGACCCTCAACAAAGGGCGCTTTTTCACTTTTCAAATGAAATATTAAACCAAGAAAAGGTGATACTATAGGTCTTATAATCTTATATGTAACATTGGGCACTTTTGAATTTTTCATAGGCTAACACGTTAAGCATGCTTCTCCTTCTTCCCTGCTCTTTAAAAACTCTTCCTCCTCAAGCTGTCTGTATGCCACCTTCCCAACCAAGGTCTGAGGTAGGGAATCCCTGTATTCAAATTCGTAGGGCATGGCATAGGCTGCAATGTTTTTTAAGCTGTATTCATAAATGCTTTCCTTAACATCATCATCGGAAGCGATGCCTTCCTTTAAAACGATATAGGCCTTCACCTTTTGACCCTTGTAAGGGTCAGGCACTCCTATGACTGTAGAAGTGCGAACCAGAGGATGAGCATCCAATATGTTCTCAAGCCGAGAAGGGTAGATGGAATATCCTGAAGATATTATCATTCTCTTGATTCTCTGTTTGAAATAAATATATCCTTCTTCATCCACAGTCCCTAAATCTCCTGTATGAAGCCATGTAAGACCATCTTCATGAACTTTTAATGCATCTTCAGTTTCCTTAAGGTTGTTGAGATAACTCTTCATCACAGTAGGCCCGTTAATGCAGATTTCTCCTTCTTCCAAAGTATCTGCCTCCTTAACAGTTCCCACCTTTACAATTTTATACAGAGTATCCTTAAAAGGCAGGCCTATGGATCCCTCCTTGTATATATCCTTAGGCGTAAGACAGCTGGCTGTAACACATTCAGTTGTACCGTAACCTTCTCTGAATTGAATTTTAGCGCCTCGTTCTTTGAGGAATTTATCAACTTTCTTTTTAAGCTGGGGCGTCAGGGTATCCCCCCCTGAAAAGACGCCTTCCAGACAGGAAAGGTCCACCTTCTCCATTTTCCTGGTGGCTAAAAGAGCGCTGAAAAGCGTAGGCACTCCCGCTATATAGTTAGGCTGATACTTCTTCAACAGTTGGGCATATGTTTTAACGCTGAATTTAGGCACCAGTATTTCCACAAGGCCGTAGCAAAGGCCTGTATGAATTCCCACCCCTAAACCAAAGCCGTGAAAGACAGGCATAACAGCCAGCATCTTATGGCCTGTTTCAAGGCAGTCTCCTGCTTCAGCTGTTTGGACAGCCAGGGCATTAAAGTTTAAATTGGTTAAAAGAATGCCTTTCGTGGTGCCTGTAGTACCTCCCGAATAAAGGATACAGCCCACATCATCTTTTTTTACATTCTGTATAAATTCACCTTTATACTTTCTTCCAACCTCCATAAACTCTTCATAGAAAACTATGCCGGGCCCCGGCATCACAGAAGGAATCTTTCTTCCTTGAGTTACCATATAACCTATTCTTTTAAGAGGGGACAATGCCTGGCCCATGGAGGTCACAATAATATTTTTAAGTGCGGGAGCATTTTCCCTTACTTTCTCAAACTTTTCAAAAAACATATCCAGGGTAATTGCGGCAACGCTTTCCGATTCATTTAAGTAAAACTCGATTTCCCCTTCGGCAGATAAGGGATGAACCATGTTGGGAATTGCCCCCATTCTGTTAAGGCCGTAAAACATAATTAAAGCTTGAGGCATATTGGGTAAACAAACCGTTACTCTTTCGCCCTTTTTAATCCCCAGAGCCGTAAGGGCCTTTGCACAGGTGTCAATCTCCCGGAAAAATTCTCTGTAAGTTCTCCTTTTCCCAAGAAAATCATAAGCATCATAATCCATATAGCCTTCTGCTCTTTCCCTTATGAAGTCTATCATGGAACCCTCAGGGTAGCTTAGGTTCCACTTCTCATTAATATTCATAGTCTATTGCCTCTTTTATGGGAGATAACAAAATATCCGGGTTTAACAACAGGTGTTTTAACAGCCTTGTAGACCTTGCAAAGTAAAATCCATCCGCTATTCTTTCATCTATGGTGATACCAAAATTTGCAACGTCTCTGATGCTCTCCTTACCCTCCGGGTCCAAAACTTTTTCTTTATGAATCCGTCCAATGGTACAGACCATGGAATTGGTTCCGTAATCGTTTAAGTGGTGATAGCAGGCATCGGCATTGATGCTTCCAAGGTTTGACAGAAGCAAACTCTGATAATTAATATCACCGTGGCAAACAGATCTTGGCATTTTCCCATAAAAGTCCAAGGTTCTGAATATAAACATCACAAAGGTCATTAAAAAACGGGGCAGCTTTCTCAACGCCTGAAGCAGTAAATCCACATCGTCCTTTCCTGCTTCCCGTAAATCGGTCACTTCCCCGGTAATCTTTTTGCTTATATCAAGGAGATTCATGGTTTCATCTATCTTAAGAGTCATGATCATCTCCTTTGCTTCATCTCCCATATACCTTTTCACAATAAAACTGAAGGTAATAAAATTTCTTTGATAAAACCTTTTGCCCGCAATGAATCTATTCAGGTCAGGCCTGTGATAAATAGTTTTGGCAAAGGCTGTAACTATATAATGAAAGGCGGTTATGCCGGATTCCGGGTCCTCTTCCTTAATCCCTTTCATCTGCTCCAAAACCTCAGTCATATCAAAGGCTTCCTTTGAATAGACTTCAGAAGCAACACGGTTCTTAAACAAATATGGCATGATGCTATGTATTCCGTCCAAGCCTCTGATGCGCTTTCCATCCCACCTGTCACCGAAACGTTTCCTCTTTTCCAAATCCTTCCCCCTTTAAAACAGAGCTTCCCAAACACGTATTATTATATCAAATACGCCTTAAATGTTCCACAAATCCTCTTCTTCGGGAACCTGATTTTGAGCCATATAATCAGCAATTCTGGAAATGTTCATAAGATGAGTATAAGTCAGGTTTTCAGAAAGAGAATTGTTTCCCCAAGAGCCGCAACCTAAAGTGTTTGTGGGGGCCAAACCGTTGAAATAACTTCCTCCTGCAGTAAAGGAGCATGCCTGATTCACAAGAAATCTTGATACGGAAAGCTTTTCACCTGCATAAAGAATGTGGTCCTCATTATCAGAATGTATGGAAACGCTGTGACCTTTCCCTTCCACCTCAAGGTTCTCAGAGGCTATGGCTACTGCTTCTTCAAAATTCCTGTAAGAATGAGCCACTAAAACAGGACACATCTTCTCCTTTGAAAGCAATTCCTTATCTCCGTGGGCTTCAGCCTCCACCACAATTACCCTTACGCCCTTTCCTCCGGGGATTTTTGCAAACTCCGCCACCTTCTCTGCAGACTGTCCCACAAGGTGCCGGTT
>JAAZGD010000047.1 GCA_012511395.1 Clostridiales bacterium | reverse complement strand
GTACAGGAAGGTGACACCGTTCTTTTAGACTATGAAGGTACAGTTGACGGAGTTGCCTTCGAAGGAGGAACATCACAAGGATTTCCTTTAAAAATCGGTTCAAAAACCTTTATACCGGGCTTTGAAGAACAGCTTGTGGGTGCAAATAAAGGTGACACTGTAGATGTTAAAACCTCTTTCCCCGAAGACTACCATGTGGATTATCTGAAGGGTAAGGAAGCAATATTTAAGTGCGTGCTTCAGGAGGTAAAGGAAGAAGAGGAACCCGTTCTTGATGATGAGTTTGCAAAAGATGTAAGCGAATGGGATACACTGGAAGACCTTAAAAAGGAATTAAGGGAAAACCTTGAGAAGAAGGCAGAAAAAGATGCTGAAATAAAGATGAAGGACAAGGTTTTGGAAAAGATATATGAAGCAAACTCTATAGATATTCCAAATGTAATGATAGAAGATGAAATTGACAACATGCTGTCTGAGTTTGAAGGTCAATTGAAGTATCAGGGCCTTGATTTAGATAAATACCTGGCCGTATTGGGGAAAGAATTGAAAGACTTCAGGGAAGACTTGAGAAAAGACGGCGAGAGAAGGGTTAAAATGCGAATGCTTATGGAGAGAATTGCAGAGCTTGAAAAGGTGGAAGCCACAGAGGAAGAGTTGGATAAGCAATTTGAACTTTTAGGCATGCAGTATCAGATGGACAAGGAAAAGGTAAGAGAGATGCTGGGAGAAGCAAACGCCGACTTGTTCAGAAGAGAGATAAAAATGGGTAAAGCAACCGACCTTGTATTTGAAAAGGCAGTAATAAAGGAGAACTGATTATGGCTTTAGTACCTTATGTCATTGAGCAGACTCAGTACGGGGAAAGGTCCTATGATATTTTCAGCAGACTTCTAAAGGACAGAATAATTTTCCTCGGTGAAGAGATAGATGACCACGTTGCAAATGTAATAGTGGCCCAGCTTCTCTTTCTGGAGGCGGAAGATCCTAAAAAGGATATCAGCATTTACATTTCAAGTCCCGGAGGTAGCGTTTCTGCAGGACTTGCAATCTATGACACCATGAAGTTCATAAAGCCTGATATCTCCACAATCTGCGTGGGAACTGCCGCAAGCATGGGAGCATTCCTGTTAGGGGCAGGCACCAAGGGGAAAAGGATGGCCTTGCCAAATGCCGAGATAATGATTCATCAACCTTTGGGAGGAATTAAAGGACAGGCTGAAGATATAAGAATCCATGCGGAGCACATTGTCAAAATAAGAAGCAAGCTGAACATACTTCTTGCTGAAATGACAGGTCAGCCTCTAAGTATTATTGAAAAGGATACGGACAGAGACTACTACATGACTTCTGATGAAGCCAGAAAATACGGCCTTATCGACAAGGTCATAAAACAAAGATAATTAAGGGGTAATAAATGGGAGATAATGAAGAAAGAAAAGTGCCTTGCTGCTCTTTTTGCGGTAAACCTCAGGACAAGGTTGAGAAGCTGGTAGCAGGCCCGGGAGTATACATCTGTGATGAATGTATAGAGCTTTGTATTGATATTCTGGATGAAGACGATCAGTACATGGCAGACTCCTATTACGAAAAGAGGGATAAAAAAGACCATCCTGAAAAACCGCTTCTAAAGCCGAAGGAGATTACAAAAAAGCTGGATGAATACGTAATAGGGCAGATTGAAGCGAAGAAAACTCTTTCAGTGGCAGTCTACAACCACTACAAGAGAATAAGAATGATGGATGATGACAACAGAACCCTTGATATAGAAAAATCCAATGTGGTCATGGCAGGACCCACAGGCTCCGGTAAAACTCTTTTAGCTCAGACCTTAGCCAAGATTCTGGATGTGCCCTTTGCCATTGCCGATGCCACATCCTTAACAGAAGCAGGATATGTGGGAGAGGATGTGGAGAACATTCTCTTAAAGCTTATTATGGCTGCTGATTTTGACATTGAAAGAGCGGAAAGAGGCATAATCTATATCGACGAAATTGATAAGATAGCAAGAAAATCCGAGAATGTTTCCATAACCCGGGATGTAAGCGGAGAAGGCGTTCAACAAGCACTTCTAAAGATAATTGAAGGTACAATAGCTTCAGTCCCGCCTCAGGGAGGAAGAAAGCATCCTCAGCAGGAGTTCATTCAATTTGATACAACAAATGTTCTTTTCATCTGTGCAGGTGCCTTTAACGGCCTTGAAAACATTATCAAAAAGAGAATAGGAGAAAAGACCATAGGCTTTCAGTCAAAGCTCAGCGATCAAATGGAGGAACGAGATAAAATATTAAGCCTTACACAGCCTGAAGACCTTATAAAATACGGGTTGATTCCGGAACTTGTGGGCAGACTCCCTCAGATAGTAATATTGGAAGAGCTGTCAAAGAAAGCTCTCATAAAGATAATCACAGAGCCTAAAAATGCTTTGGTTAAGCAGTACAAAAAGCTTTTGGAGATGGACAATGTGGAGTTTGTCGTAGAAGAAGAAGCTCTGTCAGTAATTGCAGATAAAGCTATTTCCAAGAAAACCGGGGCAAGAGGCCTAAGAAGTATCTTGGAAAACACCATGCGAGATATAATGTATGAAATCCCCTCAAGAAAAGATGTGGTGAAGTGCGTAGTAACAAAGGATACGGTTATGTCCGGCAAAAAACCGCAGGTGCATATTGGGAAGAAGTCTATAGACAAGACGAAAAAAGACGAGGAGGAAATAGCATAAAAAGGAGGAAAAAGAATAATGAATGAAAAGAAACTAAAAACTGTTTTTGAAGAAACTATTCCTGAAGAAGAGTTTACTGAAGAAGAAACCATAGATGAAGAACTGCTGGAAGAAAACAGAACTGTAAAAAATATTGCCACATTGCCCTTAATACCCTTAAGAGGCCTTGTTGTATTTCCAAACACAGTGCTTCACTTTGACATAGGCAGGGAGAAATCAATCAAGGCTCTTGAAAAGGCCATGGTTCTAAACAAGCACATCTTTTTAGTGACACAAAAGGATGAGAATGTGGACCTTCCCACATCCGGCGATTTTTACCACATGGGTACAGTAGCTAAGGTTAAGCAGATGCTGAAGATGCCCGGGGACAACATCAGAGTGCTGGTGGAGGGAATCTACAGAGGGGAAATAAAGGATGTTTTATCGGAGAACCCCTATTTCAGATGTACCGTTAGACCAAAGCTTGATGTTGTGGTGGATAATGACTCAAAAATCGAAGCTTTAAAGAGGATGACATCCCAGGCCTTTGAAGAATATCTTCAAAAGAAAAGAGGGGG
>JAAZGD010000046.1 GCA_012511395.1 Clostridiales bacterium | reverse complement strand
TCTATGTTTAACCCTTTTTGGCATTAACATTATTCATCTCCCCCTTCCTGCTCTGAAGGTGTCTTTGCTTCAACAGGAGCAGCCTGTGCAGGAGTTTCCTTTGGCGCTCTTCTGACTCTGGGGTTCACTTGAGGCTTCACATCAGCCTTTTCAAAGTCATCCCTTCTGTTTCTGTTGTCGTCGTCTCTTCTGGGCCTTTTAGCCGGTCTGTCACCGTCTCTTCTGGGCCTTCTGTCTCCCTCTCTTCTGCCTGCGGGTTTCTCCTCAGGCCTTGCGCTCTTCAATCCTTTATCCAGTATTTCTCCGTGGTTGATCCACACCTTTACTCCCAGTTTGCCGTAAGTAGTATCGGCTTCTGCGAATCCGTAATCTATATCGGCTCTCAATGTATGAAGGGGAACGGTTCCTTCGCTGTACTTTTCCGACCTTGCGATTTCAGCACCGCCCAGTCTTCCTGACACAAGAACTTTTATCCCTTTTGCGTTGCTCTTCATAGTTCTGCCGATTGCCTGCTTCATAGCTCTTCTGAAGGAAATTCTCTTTTCTAAAGCAGATGCAATGCTTTCAGCTGATAGCTGGGCATCCAGCTCTGCCTTTCTGATTTCCACTATTTCTACGAAGCATGTTTTACCCGTCATTTTTTCCAGCTCTTTTTTCAGCTGTTCCTGTCCGCTTCCGTCTCTTCCTATTACCATGCCGGGTCTTGCAACCAGAACGGTAATTCTCATTTGATTGTTTGCCGCTCTTTCAATAAGAACTCTTGAAACACCTGCAGCATACAGTCTTTTTTTAATGTATTCCCTGACCTTGCTATCCTCTACAAGATAGTCTGCAAAGCTCTTTCCTTTTGCATACCATTTTGAATCCCAGTCTTTTATTACCCCGACTCTCAGTCCATGGGGACTTACTTTTTGACCCATCTTACAAGAACCTCCCTTTCCTAGTTTTTCTCTTTAAGAGTAACACCCACATGGCTTGATCTTTTCAAAATCATAGATGCTCTGCCTTGTGCTCCGGCTCTCCATCTTTTCATGGTAGGCCCTTGATTGGCATATATCTCTGATACATACAGATTATCGGGATTCATATCAAAATTGTTTTCCGCATTTGCTGCTGCTGATTTAACAACTTTCTCGATAATCTCAGAACCTTTTCCAGGTGTAAATTTTAATATGGTCAGTGCCTCATTCAAGTCTTTACCTCTAACCAGGTCTGTTACCGGCTTAAGCTTGATAGGAGACATTCTTACAAATTTTGCAGTTGCTTTTGCTTCCATTTTCGTTATCTCCTTTCACTACTTTTTCCTTGCGGATTTGTCGGCTGCATGGCCTCGATAGTTTCTTGTAGGAGCAAACTCGCCAAGTCTGTGACCAACCATATCCTCTGTAATGTACACAGGTACATGCCTTTTGCCATCATGGACCGCTATTGTGTGCCCCACCATCTGAGGAAATATCGTTGATGGCCTTGACCAGGTCTTAATAACCTTTTTATCGTTGGCCGCATTCATTTCATCAATTTTCTTTAAGAGCTTCGAGTTTACGAAGGGACCCTTTTTCAGTGATCTGCTCATTAGCTGCTCCTCTCCTTATTTTTCACTTCTCTTTTTAACTATATACTTGCCCGTATCTTTGTTTTTTCTTCTCGTCTTATAACCCAGTGTAGGCATTCCCCAAGGTGACACAGGACTTACACGCCCAATACCTGTCTTTCCTTCTCCGCCGCCATGAGGATGATCGTTGGGGTTCATTGCTGAGCCTCTGACTGTCGGCCTTATTCCCATATGCCTTTTTCTGCCGGCTTTTCCTATATGGATGTTTCCATGGTCTTCATTGCCAACTTCTCCGATTGTGGCTCTGCATTCAATTCTCACTTTCCTTACTTCTCCGGAAGGCAGACGCACTTGAGCGTAATTTCCTTCCTTAGCCATAAGCTGAGCGCCGTTTCCTGCAGAACGTACCATCTGTCCGCCTTTTCCTGCTTTCATCTCAATGTTATGAATCATTGTTCCAAGAGGAATCCTTGATAATGGCAGGCTGTTTCCTACTTTAATATCCGCATCCTCTCCTGAAAATATTACATCTCCTACAGAAAGGTTTTCAGGTGCAAGAATATATCTCTTCTCACCATCACCATAAACGATTAAAGCAATGTTGGCACTTCTGTTTGGATCATACTCAATAGTTTTCACATTGCCCGGGATGCCATCCTTATCTCTCTTGAAGTCGATGATTCTGTACTTAGGTCTGCAACCGCCGCCTCTGTGCCTTACTGTAATCACACCTCTGTTGTTTCTTCCTGAGTGCTTCTTCAGTGTAACAGTAAGAGATTTTTCAGGTTTATCAGCAGTTATCTCCTCAAAGGTTGAAACCGTCATTCCCCTCAGGCCAGGAGTTGTCGGATTGTACTTCTTAATTCCCATATTCCTTTCCCTCCTATCCTATAGTCCTTGGAAGAATTCGATTTCCTTACTCTTTGGAGTAAGGGTTACCACAGCTTTTTTAGTGGCTGCTGTCATTCCTGTATTTCTTCCCATTCTCTTGAATTTACCTTTAACATTCATAATGTTCACCTTTGCCCCTTCTACGCCAAAAATGTTTTCCACAGCTTTTTTAACTTCTGTTTTATTGGCATCCTTTAAAACCTTAAAGGTATATTTTTTATTTTGTGCCTCGTCCATACTCATCTCGGAGATGACCGGCTTTATGATCACGTCATAAGGGTTTCTCATTAGGAATACACCTCCTCAATTTTCTTTACCGCTTCTTTTGTTACTATGAAGCTTCCGTGATTTATGATTTCATAAACATTCATAGTATTCACAAGAGCTGTTGATATTCCGGGGATGTTATTTGCAGAACGTACTACGTTCTCATCCTTTTCCGCCATTATTATCAGTGCCCTTTTTGCTGCTTTCACATTTTCAAGGAACTTTATCATTTCCTTTGTTTTAGGTTCTTCAAATGTCAAGCTGTCCAGCACTATGATTTCGTTTTCCAAAACCTTTGAAGAAAGAGCGGACTTCATTGCCAGCCTTCTCAGCTTCTTGGGTACCTTGTAGCTGTAATCCCTGGGCTTTGGTGCGAAAACAATTCCGCCTCCTATCTGTGAAGGGTCTGTAGTGCTTCCCTGTCTATGTCTTCCCGTTCCCTTTTGTCTGAAGGGCTTTCTTCCGCCGCCTCTGACTTCTCCCCTTGTCTTTGCAGACTGGGTGCCCTGTCTTTGATTGGCCAAATAGTTTTTCACCATTTCGTGAACAGCGTACTGATTTGGTTCAATTCCAAATATCTGATCGCTTAGCTCTATGTTACCGGTTTCTTTGCCGGTCATATCCAATACTTTTACTGTTGCCATAATACCTCCTCCTTTCTTATGCCCCACTATTTATCCTGACCTTTTACGGCATACTGGATGCGAAGAAGGCCGCCTTTGGGCCCCGGCACTGCACCTTTTACCAGTAACAGGTTTCTATCTGAAATAACTTTTACAAGCTCCACATTTTGCACCGTAACTGTCTCCCTTCCCATCCTTCCGGGACCTTTGTTTCCCTTAAATACTCTGGATGGATAAGTTCCTGCGGCTAAAGCTCCCGCCAGTCTTTTGTGCTTGGATCCGTGAGTCTTAGGTCCTCTCCTGTGGCCGTGTCTCTTAATATTGCCCTGAGTACCCTTTCCTTTGGATGTGCCTGTTACATCAAGCTTTTTCCCCTCTTCAAATACATCCACCGTCATCACCTGGCCAATTTCGTAGGTGTCTTCACCGTCCGGTGCAAACTCTGCCAAATGCTTTTTCAATGCACCGCTCTTTTGGAAATGCCCTGTGAGAGGTTTGTTCACTCTGTGAGGTTTAGTATCCTCATAGCCCACTTGAACAGCGTTGTATCCGTCAGTCTCTACAGTTTTGATTTGAGTAACTGTCTGTGGACCTGCTTCTATTACAGTTACGGGAATCACCGTTCCCTCCTCTGTAAATGTTTGGGTCATCCCCACTTTCTTTCCTAAAAGAATCTTCATATTATAATTGTCTCCTTTTCTCTTACAGCGGATTGCCTAAATTTTCAAGC
>JAAZGD010000045.1 GCA_012511395.1 Clostridiales bacterium | reverse complement strand
TTTAATAGGTATGCTGATGCTGGGGAATCTGTTTAAAGAGAGCGGAAAAACCTTGAGACTTTCCGATACATCCGCAAATGCACTTATAAATACCGTAACTATTCTATTGGGGCTGGCTGTGGGAGCTTCGGCTCAGGGACCTACATTCCTGACAATGGCAACTATTAAGATTGTAATCCTGGGAGTGTTAGCCTTTATCGTAGGAACTGCAGGCGGAGTGCTTTTTGGAAAACTTATGAATGTTTTATCAGGGGGAAAGGTAAATCCGTTAATCGGATCTGCGGGGGTATCTGCCGTACCTATGGCAGCCAGAGTATCCCAGAAGGTAGGCCAAGAGGCCAATCCTTCCAACTTCCTTCTAATGCATGCCATGGGACCTAATGTGGCAGGAGTAATAGGGTCTGCTGTGGCCGCCAGCGTAATGCTTTCCATGTTCAGCGGATATTAGACTTTACCCAACATAATTTAAGAAGTATAATGTGAAATGATAAGCCTCAGACTTAAGTTTGAGGCTTTCTTTTAAATAGTATTGGAGTGTGGAAAATGATTAATACAGTGTTGTTTGATCTTGATGGAACCATCATAAATACTGCTGATGTAATAATAGACTCTTGGCAGCATACTTACAGAAAACTGTCAGGGAAAGAAGGGGAAAGGAATATAATCGTGAAAACCATGGGAGAGCCTTTGGCTGTCAGCCTGAAAAACGCTTTTCCCCATGTTCCCGTGGAAGAGTCTTTGGAAATTTACAGAAGCTTTCATAGAAATAGTTTCAAGGACACCATAGATATTTTCCCCGGAATGAAGGATTTGATTGAGGAGCTTAAGGACAGAAAGTATTCCCTTTCCGTTGTAACCTCAAGAATGAGGGGAACCACGGAGGAGGCCTTGGAGAAATACGGAATCAAGGACCTCTTTGACTATATTGTAACCTGTGATGATACAGACAAGCATAAGCCTGATCCTGAGCCCATACTGGTTGCATTGAGAAAGCTTTCCAAAGGCCCTGATGAAAGCATAATGGTGGGAGACTCCATCTTTGATATATTGTGTGAGAGAAATGCGAAAGTAAAATCAGCTCTTGTGGGATGGACCATAACCATGACAGAGGAAGAAGCTTTGACAGGAGATGCACCTGACTATATCATTAAGAAACCGGAAGATCTTTTGAGAGTAATACTTTAAAAAAGGAGAGGGGGAGCAGTAGTATGGACTGCTCCCCCTCTTCATATGAAAACTTTTCAGGAATAAGGTTGTTACAAGTTGCTCTATTCGTTAATCACATAAGTATCTCTCTTGTGGTAATGTGTGTGAAGCAGTTTATGTGACATTTCACTGTTTGGTTCACCCAAATAGTCTTTGTACTGTATTTCTACTTCTTCGTCCTCACGGGACTTTCTATTAGGCAGGTTGCCGTCCTCTTAGTAGAGAGCCCTGGCCCTTTCCGTTTTGGGATCAATTTCGCAACGCAGTTTTGAAGAAACGAAGGGCTGTCCGCCGCCGTGAACGCAGCCTCCGGGACATGCCATTATCTCAATGAAGTGAACATCCACTTCACCTCTTCTGATTGCATCCAGAAGATTAGCTGCATTCTTGGTGCCGTGGGCAATTGCCACTCTTATCTCTGTGGGAACCTTATCTACAGGTAAGGTTACAGAAGCAAACTTAATTCCCTCAAGACCTCTTACAGGGGTATACTCAATATCTGCCAGATCTTCTCCCGTAAGGATATCGGCTACAGTTCTAAGGGCTGCCTCCATGACACCACCTGTGGTACCGAAGATTACTCCTGCTCCTGTACCTTCTGCCATCATCAGGTCCGGAGTTTCATCGGCAAGATCCGTAAATTTGATACCTGCCTGCTTAATCATTGATGCGAGCTCTCTGGTGGTCAGTGAATAATCCACGTCCATCAAACCGTCAACAGCCATTTCCGGTCTCTTGCACTCATCCTTCTTTGAAGTACAAGGCATGATGGAAACACTGACAATCTTCTTGGGGTCTATGTTGGCTTTTTCTGCATAATATGATTTTGCCAATGCACCAAACATCTGCTGAGGAGATTTACAGGTGGAAAGGTTATCAAGAAAATCAGGATAGTTCATTTCACAGAATCTTATCCAGCCCGGAGAACATGAAGTTATCATAGGAAGGGTGCCGCCCTTGGTCAATCTTGACAGAAGCTCAGTTCCTTCTTCAAGAATGGTAAGGTCTGCTGAGAAGTTGGTATCGAAAACCTTGTCGAATCCCAACCTTTTCAGAGAGGCAACCATTTTACCTGTAACAGGAGTTCCCATGGGCATCCCAAATTCTTCACCCAGAGCAGCTCTTACGGCAGGCGCAGTTTGTACTATTACATATTTGTCAGGATCAGCTATAGCGTCGAATACATCATCTATATATTGACGCTCTCTCAAAGCGGCTACAGGACAAGCTATGATACATTGACCGCAATAAGTACATGCGGCATC
This sequence comes from Clostridiales bacterium, assembly GCA_012511395.1. GTDB lineage: Bacteria > Bacillota > Clostridia > Peptostreptococcales > Anaerovoracaceae > JAAZGD01. The sequence goes on along the minus strand of JAAZGD010000045.1, from coordinate 3,392 downwards.
TCTCATGCTGTAGGAGAAAGCAGGAGCCACCTCGGTATTGAAACCTCTGTTGGTAAAATCAAGAACGCCTATGCCTTGCATATTCTTGCAGGCAGCTATACATCTGCCGCAAAGAATACATTTTGATGAGTCTCTGATAATTGAAGGCGATAAAGCATCGATAGTAAGCTTTCTCTTTTCTCCCTGGAATCTGACCTGATCAATACCCAACTCTTCGCAGAGGCTTTGCAGCTCACAGGAATGATTTCTGGTACATGTGAGGCACTCTCTGTTGTGGTTTGCAAGAATCAGCTCCACATTCATTTTTATTGCTTTTCTAACCCTGGGAGTGTTGGTCCTTACATCCATACCCTCCTGAACCTGAAGAACGCAGGATGCAGGAAGATTTCTCATGGGAACGCCGTTAATATCAACCTCCACCAGGCAGACTCTGCAGGCGGCTATTTCGTTTATGTCCTTAAGGTAGCAGAGTGTGGGGATTTCTACCCCCGCCTCTTTTGCCGCCATAAGTACCGTATAGTCAGACGGTACAGATACTTTAATTCCATTTATTGTTAGATTTACTTTTTCCATTTTAACACCCCTTTATTGTACATCTATAGCCTGGAATTTACATGTGGTCACACAAATTCCGCAGCGTGTACAGATATCTTTATCGATGAAATGCTTTTCTTTTAATACTCCTGTAATAGCTCCTGCAGGACATGACCTAGCACATAGTGTACATCCTGTACATTTATCGTTTATTGAAAATTCGATAAGAGCCTTGCACACTTTTGCAGGACACTTATGGTCTTTAACGTGAGCTATATATTCGTCCATAAAGTGGGCCATGGTTGATAATACAGGGTTTGGTGCAGTCTGTCCCAAGGCACATAGTGAGGTAATACGGATGTTCTCTGCTAAGTCCTTAAGATCTACAAGATCTTGATCTGTTCCTTTCCCCTCAGTAATACGTTCAAGTATTTCAAGCATCCTTTTCGTTCCTTCTCTGCAGGGGGTGCATTTACCGCAGGATTCATCAACTGTGAAATCAAGGAAGAAACGGGCGATATCCACCATGCAGTTGTCCTCGTCTATTACAATCATGCCGCCGGAACCCATCATAGAGCCAACAGCCAGAAGATTGTCAAAATCTATGGGCACATCAAGGTCCGCAGTAGTAATACAGCCTCCTGATGGGCCTCCCGTTTGAACAGCTTTAAATGCTTTGCCCTTTGGTATGCCGCCGCCGATTTCATAGACTACTTCCCTGAGAGTAATTCCCATGGGAATCTCCACAAGACCTATGTTGTTAACCTTTCCGCCTAAAGCAAATACTTTGGTACCGGCAGATTTCTCAGTCCCGAAGCTTCTGAACCAATCAGGACCGTTTAAAATAATCTGCGGAATATTGGCAAGAGTTTCAACATTGTTTATACAGGTGGGTTTTCCCCACAAACCGCTTACGGCAGGGAACGGAGGTTTATTTCTTGACATGCCCCGTTTACCCTCAATTGAAGCGATAAGAGCTGTTTCTTCACCGCAGACAAAAGCTCCTGCTCCCAGCCTGATTTCTATATCAAAGGAGAAATCTGTACCGAAGATATTGTCACCTAAAAAGCCCAGCTCCTTTGCCTGGCTGATAGCTGACTTAAGTCTTCCTACGGCAACAGGATACTCAGCCCTTATATAGATATATCCCTTCGATGCACCTATAGCGTAGCCTCCGATAGCCATAGCTTCAAGGATGGCATGAGGATCTCCTTCAAGAACGGAACGGTCCATAAAAGCACCGGGATCTCCTTCGTCTGCATTACAGATAATATATTTTTGATCTGCTTCAACCTTTCTGGCAAATGACCATTTTTGACCTGTCAGAAAACCGGCTCCGCCTCTACCCCTTAAGCCTGAAGCTTTTAAAAGCTCTATTACATCATCAGGTTTCATCTCCAAAAGAACCTTTGCTAAAGCCTGATATCCGTTAACGGCTATATATTCATCAATACTTTCAGGATTGATGGCGCCGCAGTTCTTAAGAACTACACGCTTTTGTTTTTTATAGAAATCCAGGTCCTCAAGATTCTTCATCTCTCCTGATACGGTGTATTCTTTGACAGGATTTCCCTTTTCAAGATGTTCTTCTACGACTCTCTTGGTTTTTGCTTCATCCATATGTACATAAGTAATCTTAGAACCATCGGAGTTTAATACCTCTACAATAGGTTCATAAGTACACATGCCGATGCAACCTGTAGGTGATACGGCTACATGCTTTAATTTCTTTTCTTCAACTCCATTTTTAAGAGCCTGATATACGGGGTTTGCGCCTGCAGATAATCCGCAGGTGGCCATTCCCACAACAACTCTCAGACCATCGGAGCCATGTAAGGACTGAAGAGCGCTTTCTTTTCTCTCATTAATCTCTTTTAGCGATTTCATTTAGCTTGCCTCCTCTTCCTTTTCCCTGTATTTGTCTAGGATACCTTTTACTTTTCTTAGATCATCCATCTGAGCATAAACATCACTGTCAACGGTCATTACAGGAGCAAGCCCGCAACAGCCCAGACATCTTGTTGCCTGAAGAGAAAACTGTCTGTCCAAAGTTGTTTCCCCAACTTCAACTCCCAAGAGTTCTGCACACTTATCAAGAAGACCTCTGGCTCCCTTAACATAACAAGCAGTCCCAAGACAAACACTGACAATATGTTTACCTCTTGGGACAAGAGTGAACTGGCTGTAGAAAGTAGTTATTCCGTACAGCTCAGCAACAGAAACATTGATGTTTTCGGAAATATACTTATGGACCTCCAAGGGAAGATACCCGAAAATGTTTTGAGCTTCCTGCAGGACAGGCATTGCTATTCCATCTGCATTTCCAAGAGATGAAATAAAGTCCTTAAGCTTCAAGAACTTGTCTTCCGATAGAACATCGTTCGATGATTTTAGTACTTCGTTCATATGCTACACCTCTTCGTTTTATAATATTTTTTTAATATGTTATGAAATTAACGATACGCCAATGTCAATGATACCATTGAAAAATCAAGGATGCAATAGAAGTTGTGAAATTAATAATTATACAATAGGTGTTTTTATAAATACTTATCAAGGCAGTTCAGATATGTAAATATACTGTGCAAAGAAATGCCGCTAAAATAACAAAATAATTGTATTTTGCATTTTTACATGTGTTTGAGTATAATAAAAAAGCGTGCTGGTGTGGCTCAATGGCAGAGCAGCACATTCGTAACGTGCAGGTTGGAGGTTCGATTCCTCTCACCAGCTCCAAATAAGAAGATGCAGTCCTTGTGGCTGCATTTTTTATGTCTTACTTAAAGAATGTATGCAAATTGTGAAATGGATGGTTTTTTGCTACAATAACTGTAGTCGAGCTACCTTTAGTATAATGT
>JAAZGD010000044.1 GCA_012511395.1 Clostridiales bacterium | reverse complement strand
GCTCTCTTCTTCTTATTCTGTTTCTTCTTTTAACCACTGCCCTTGCTATAAGGATGCCCATGGCAAAAAGTATAAGAAGTGCTACTATGGCAAGAACACCTATGATCAGTGGAATGCCTGCCTTATCGGGAATGTGCAGGTAAGATAAAAATGTCCCCTTCTTCACATCGTAGGCAAGCACCAAATCCACTTCATCAGAAAGCCGGTCACCTTCAAATATCTGAACTTTCCCACAGACAGCGCCTTTTGAAAGAGGTGCTACCAGTCCCTCATCAAGAATGATTTTAGTGGATACTACAGTGTCCGCCGCATCGTTTGGAATTAGAAGATAGGAATCTCTTATACCTTTTACTTCAGCTTTGATTATTGAGCCGCCTTCAACCTTTACTTTCCCCATGGTCTCTTCCTTTTTAACAGGTACCAAGGTTCTATAGTTTAAGAATGACCATTCCAAAAGCTGTATGGCATCGGAGAACCTTTCAAGCTCACCTGAATTTAAAATGGCTCCTATGTAAGTAGTCCCTTTTCTCTCGGCTGAAAATACAAGGCAGTTTCCTGCAGCAAGAGTGAAGCCTGTTTTTATCCCCAATGCTTCCTCGTACTTTGCAGGTCTTGTAATACCTGATACTGTCACATTTATATCATCCCCGCTTATTAGGAGATTGGTGTTGTAGATTTCTCTTTCCTCTGACAAAAAGTTTGCAGAAATTGTGTACTTGGGTGTCATTACGATTTTCCTGAAGACAGAGTTTTTCATGGCTTCCCCGGCAATGAGGGTTAAATCGTAGGCTGTAGAATAATGATTATCCTCAGTAAGACCGTGTGGGTTTACATAGTGTGTATTTAAAGCACCTATTTCCAAGGCTCTCTCATTCATCAGCTTCACAAAATCAGAGGTAGTCCCTGACACAGCTTTTGCAAGGGCCGCTGCAGTATCGTTTGAGGAGTAAAGAAGCAATCCGTAAAGCAAATCCTCTACTGTGAGGATCTCCCCATCTTTAAAGCTTAAAGTATTTCCTGCTGTCTGTGCAACTTCCGAGTCTATGACGACGCTTGTATCAAGGGGCAGGTTTTCAAGAACAAGAAGGGCCGTCATTATCTTTGTAGTGCTTGCAGGCTGTCTTCTCTCGTCCTTTGCCTTATCGTAAATTACAGTTTTCGTATGGTAGTCAATTACACAGGCAGTTTTGGCCATAATGGGTTCCGGCTCAGTAACTGCGAAAGCTTGTGCTGAAAACAGGCTTGTCACCAAGCCTGCCGTTACTATTATGGTTAAAATACTTAGTTTTATATGTTTCATTTGCTCTTGTTTTTTCCTTCCTTCTTATTCCGTTTTCTTAAAGAAGAGATCTGCCAGCCTATGGCCTTCTTCAATCATAATCCCCTTCGTTCCGTCACTTTCCGTAAATCGCATTTTCTCTCGGTTATCTTTTTCATCCTCCGAATCATAGAAAAGAAAAGGTACAGGTTCTGAAGAATGAGTTCTTATGGATAAAGGTGTTCTGTGGTCAGGCAGTATAAGTATTCTAAAGGGTTCCTTATCTTCCTTTAAGAACTCAAAGACAGGCGTTAGAATCCTTTCATCGATTAACTCTATGGACTTGATCTTTCCTTTAAGATCTCCCTGGTGAGAGCATTCATCAGGTCCTTCCATATGGAGATAAACAAATTCATCGCCTTCTTGAAAGGCCTTTATTACAGCATCCTTTTTCCCCTCGTAATTGGTGTGGAGGGTTCCCGTTGCTCCCTTTACATTGATGGTTTTAAGACCTGTCAGGATTCCTATTCCTTTAATTAAGTCCACAGCAGAAATAACAGAACCCTTAACCTTGTATTTTTCATAAAAACCGGGCATGGAAGGTTTAGTTCCGGCGCCCCATACCCAAAGTGAATTTGCTTTGTTTAATCCCTTTTCCTCTCTTCTGATGTTTACAGGATGGTTGTTTAAAACCTGGTAGCTTTTCATCATCAAATCTCTTATTACTTCTGAGCCTTCTCCTCTTGGCAGGTGTTGGGCTGTTTTATCCGTAAGCACATCGTGAGGAGGAGTTAAATCATAACTCACATCTCCATGGTCTATAACAAGAAGATGCCTGTAGCTGGTGCCTGTATAAAATTTAAAGTCTTCACTTCCAAACAGCTTTTGAATTTCCTTTATGAGGATATCCGCTTCTTCTGTGGAAATATCGCCTGAACTGTGGTCCTTTATTATAAGGTCCTCGTAAGGTCCTTCCCCTTCCAGTGTAACGAGATTGACTCTGTAGGTCACATCGGAGTCCTTTAGGTCTACTCCGATTGATGCTGCTTCAAGAGGAGATCTTCCCTTTAAGTAAACTCTTGGATCATAACCCATTACAGCCAGATTCGCAGCGTCAGAACCGGGGGCTATACCTAAGGGCACCGTTCTCACGTTGCCAATAATACTTTTTTCTGCCACCATATCAAACCCAGGCGTTTTGGCAGCTTCCAAGGGAGTCTTCCCTGACAGTTCATCCATGGGTAAATCAGCAGCGCCGTCAGGCACTAATATGAAATATCTCATTATATGTCCTTTACTGTTTTTTATTTTTCTTTTCAAAGCTTTTCATAAAATCAATCAACGCATCTACACCTTCATCCGGCATACCGTTATAAATGGATGCCCGCATTCCTCCTATTGACCTGTGGCCTCCTAAATTTATAAGGCCTTTTTCCTTGGCTTCCTTCACAAATTTCCTGTCCAGGTCCTCATCCCCTGTTACAAAGACCACATTCATCATGGATCTGTCTTCCTTGTCTATGGGACATGAATAAAGCTTGCTTCCTTCTATAACCCTATACAGCTTTTCCGCTTTCTTTCTGTTTCTTTTTTCCATGGCCTTAATGCCGCCGTTATTTAAAATATGCTTGAATACTTCTCCTGCTACATATATGGAAAAGCAGGGCGGTGTATTGTACATACTTCCATTTTTCTCATGAATCTTATAATCCAAATACACAGGACAATCAGAAGGAGCATTCCCAATAAGGTCTTCTCTTATTATTACTATGGTCACGCCGGCAGGCCCCACATTTTTTTGAGCTCCTGCATAAATTAACCCAAAGTCTTTAATTCTGATTTCCTCGGAAAGAATGGAGGAAGACATATCGGCTACCAGAGGGATATTACCTGTATCCGGAGTTTTTTTATAGCAGGTTCCGTAAATCGTATTGTTATATGTTATATGAACGTAATCTGCATTTTTTCTGAAGTCACTCTTTTTAAGCTTTGGAATATATGTGTATGTCCTATCCAAGGATGATGCGGCTATTTTAATATCGCCAAATTTTTCCCCCTCTTTTGCTGCTTTTTCAGCCCAGGAACCTGTTACTACATAATCGGCTTTTTTACTGTTTCTTAATAGATTTATGGGCACCATTGAAAACTGGAGAGTTGCCCCTCCTTGAAGAAAAAGAACCTTGTAATTATCGGGTATGAGAAGCAGTTTTCTCAAATTCTCTTCGGCGTCCTTTAAAATCTCTTCAAATTCCCCGGAGCGATGGCTCATTTCCATTACAGATTGGCCGGAGCCCTTGTAATTAGTAAGATCCTTTTGAACCTCCTTAAGTACGGAAACAGGAAGCATTGAAGGCCCTGCGGAAAAATTATATACTCTGTTATCATTATCTGTAGTTCTCATTTTTATCATCCTCCGGTTGTTAATGAATAATTATATCACTTGAGCGAAGTCGGGTAAAGTGCTATAATTTCAAGGATAACAAGACTTGTTGCATATTATTATTACGTATTGGAGAGAAGAATTCATGTATACCATAGCCACACTAAACAATATTTCACAAGCAGGCCTGTCACAATTTACTCCTTCCTATGAGATTGTGGAGGATATTAAAAAGGCTGATGGAATCCTTGTAAGAAGCCATGACATGTGTCAGATGGAGTTTTCTGATAACCTGCTTGCAATTGCAAGGGCGGGGACAGGAATTAACAATATTCCCGTAGACCGTTGTTCTCAACTTGGAATAGCTGTTTTTAACACACCCGGTGCCAACGCCAATGCTGTTAAAGAATTGGTGCTTGCGGGGATGCTTCTTGCAGCAAGAAATCTTCCCGAAGCCTTGGGCTGGTCCTCTACCCTGAAGGAGCTTCCTCAGGAAGAGGTCAGTAAAACTGTTGAAAAAGGTAAAGGGCGTTTTTCCGGAAATGAGCTTAGAGGGAAAGTCCTAGGTGTAATCGGCCTTGGTTCAGTAGGTGTTTTAGTTGCAAATGCAGCTGCCGCCTTAGGTATGAAAGTAATCGGATATGATCCTTTCATGACAGTATCCTCTGCCCATGAGCTTGATAATAAAGTCCCCATTGTTTATGACATGTCCCAGCTTCTTCCTCATTGTGATTACATCACTATCCATATTCCTGTAATGGATGAAACTAAGGATATGATAAACTCCAAGCGTTTTGATGAGATGAAGGACGGCGTTGTATTCCTAAATTTTTCAAGAGATAAACTGGTAAACGATGATAACTTGATTGGGGCTTTAAAGTCGGGAAAAGTCAGAAAATATATATCTGATTTTCCAAACGGCAAGCTGGTAAACAGAGAAGGAGTCTTGCTGATACCTCACCTTGGAGCGTCCACTGAGGAGGCTGAAGATAATTGTGCTACCATGGCTGTTCAACAGCTGATGGATTATTTTGAAAATGGCAATATTAAGAATTCAGTGAACTTCCCCGAATGTTCCCTTGGCAATTTTATTAAAACAGGTACCGCAAATACCAGGATCTGTATAATGAACAAAAATGTCCCCACAATGCTGGGTACCATTACAGGCATCCTTGCTGCCCTAAATGTGAATATTTCCAACATGAACAACAGGAGCAAAGGCAATTACGCTTACACTCTTCTTGATGTAGATTCTGATATAGATGAAAAATCTTTAAAGGACAGCCTCAAAGTGGAGGGCATTATAAGTGTCAGAGTTATTAAGTAAAAGACCTCTTAGGGTGGTGGCGGCAACAGGCAATATAAATAAAATATATGAAATTGATGATATCACCAAAAAATACGGGATAACCATTGTTTCACCTACAGATGCAGGTATTCCGGAAGATTTTACAGTTATTGAGGACGGAGATACATTTGAAGAAAATTCCTTAATTAAAGCCAAGGCCTTCATGAACTATACAAATATTGCGGCCATAGCTGACGATTCAGGGCTATCTGTGGATTACTTGAAGGGTGCTCCCGGCGTTCATTCTGCAAGATATGCAGATGTGGAAGGTGAGGACCAGGACAGGATGAACAGAGAGTTGCTTCTTCATAATCTTGTTGGTGTCCCTTATGAAAAGCGAACTTCACGTTTTGTATCCGTCATAACATTAATCTTTCCATCAGGGGAATACTTGGC
>JAAZGD010000043.1 GCA_012511395.1 Clostridiales bacterium | reverse complement strand
GGGTTACACCTTTGGAAAAGCATACATTTGGCATGTTAGTTAAAGACAGGTGGTATTTGCTTAAAGCTTCAAAAGAGCTTCTGTCAGAGGATATAGTGGAAAACCTTGATGTATCAATACTGCAAAAGAGACTGCTGTCTCCCATACTTGGGATAGAGGACCCAAGAACAGATAAAAGAATAGATTTTCTAGGAGGCATAAAAGACCTTTCGGAGTTGGAAAGAAGGTGCAGTGAGGACATGAGTCTGGCATTTTCCATGTTTCCCGTTAAAGCAAAGGACATTCTTGAGGTTTCTGATAAAGGAATGATCATGCCTCCCAAATCCACATGGTTTGAGCCAAAGCTTCAAAGCGGATTATTCCTGCACCTGTTTTAATAAGTCGAATATTGTAAAATGTTTTACACCTTCCTTCATGATAATCTTTATCTTGAGGGGAGGTGTTTTGCTGAGAAAATCAGAGAGCTTTCCATGGAGGAACGGCCCAGAGAAAAATTAAGAAAGTATGGACCTGAGTATTTATCTACTGCAGAGCTTTTGGCAATACTCATAGGTTCGGGGACTAAAAACAAATCATCTCTTGAGCTTGCCCATAATATTGTGGCAAAGGAGGAGAAGGCTCTCCATTGGCTTTCAAGGGCAATATATGAGGAGATAAATAAAATTGAAGGCATAGGTCCCGCAAAGGCATGTCAGATTATGGCCGCCATCGAAATGGGAAAAAGGATTTCCCAAAGACCAAAGGAAGAAAGAGTTAAGATTGCTGACCCTGAATCTGTGGCTTCTTTGTTTATGGAGGAGATGCGGATATTAAATAAAGAGTGTTTCAAGCTGTTAACTTTAAACTGTAAGGGTGAAATACTATCAAAGGAAAATGTGGCAACAGGAACCTTGACTTCTGCTATTGTGCACCCCAGAGAAGTCTTTAACTGTGCTGTAAGAAAGTCCGCACAATCCATTATTCTTGTTCACAACCATCCTTCAGGAGAGGTTACTCCCAGCAATGAAGATATAAATCTTACCAAAAGACTTTATGAAGCAGGGAAGCTTGTAGGGATAGAAGTTTTAGATCATATCATCATAGGAGACGGAATATATTTCAGCTTCAAAAAACAAAATCTCATATTGTAGTTTAATGGCAAATGATGATATAATGACTTGATAATTATTAAGGCGAGGACAATGTGAGTCAAGTCATACTTATTAGTTCAGGTAAAGGCGGAACGGGTAAAACCATTTTCGCAGCAAACGTTGGGGTTATTCTATCCCAACGTGGTTTTAATGTATTGCTAATAGATATGGACTTGGGTTTAAGAAATCTTGACCTTGTTCTTGGATTAGAAAGTAAAATTGTATATGATGTGCGAGATGTGTGTTCAGGGTTGTGCAGTATCAGTCAGGCAACCATCAGCCATAAAAATTTCCCCAATTTGCACTTTATGGCTGCTTCTCCTGTGAGGGAAGACGGAGAAATTACACCCCTTCATATGCAGGTACTTTGTCGTAAACTGAAGTCTCAGTTCGACTACATAATTATAGACGGACCGGCAGGAATAAATGATGGTTTAATAGTGGCGGCAGCAGGCGCTGACAAAGGAGTAATTGTTACAATTCACGATTACTCTGCCATTAGAGATGCAGATAAAGTGGACAGATTTTTAGAGGAATTAGGCATAAGAAAAAGGGGCCTTGTTATTAATAAAGCTGTCTACAATCTTATGGGTAACGGGATTGTTCCCGGAATCCGGCAAATTAACGGGCTTATTAGAGCTCCAATTCTTGGAGTTATTCAACAGGATGATAATATTCAAATATCCTCTAATTATGGCCTACCCATCGCCTATAAAAAAGGTACCTACATCTATGAAAACTTGAACAGCATAACAGATCGCATCATCCTACAATAAATACTGAAATACAATTGAAAAGGAGGGTTTAAGATGCCCGAAGTGTTGATAACAGTATTAGTTGCGGTTTCAACTTTAGTTGCAGGAACACTTATTGGATATATACTTAGAAAGAATTTAGCTGAAAAAACCATAGGGAGCGCAGAACAGACTGCAAAGAATCTTGTTCTGGATGCTGAGAATAAAGCGGAAACCATAAAGAAGGAAATATCCATCGAAGCGAAGGAAGAAGCGCACAGATTAAGAAATACCGTTGAGCAGGAGATAAGAGAAAGAAGAGAAGAGATAAAGAGGAGCGAAAAGAGGCTCTTTCAAAAGGAAGAAAGCATCGATAAGAAGCTGGAAGGTATTGAGCAGAAGGAAGAAAAATTATCTCACAGAGAACAGAAAATTATTGAAAAACAGAGAGAAGCGGAAGAGATTCTGGAAAAACATATGGAGGAGCTTGAAAGAATATCAGGTTACTCAGTAGAGGAGGCTAAGGCACTCTTGCTTTCAAACTGTGAAAAGGACATAAGACATGATGCCGGAATTTTGATTAAGGACATTATTCAGGAAGCCAAGGAGGAAGGGGAGAAAAAGGCCAAGGAAATAATAACGGGAGCCATTCAAAGATGTGCCGCAGATCATGTGGCCGAAACTACAGTTTCTGTAGTAGCTCTTCCAAATGAAGAGATGAAGGGAAGAATAATTGGAAGAGAAGGAAGGAACATCAGGGCTATTGAGACCATGACAGGAGTAGACCTGATAATAGACGATACTCCTGAGGCCGTAATACTGTCAGGCTTTGATCCTGTAAGGCGTGAAGTGGCAAGGTTAACTCTTGAAAAGCTCATTGTAGACGGAAGAATCCATCCTGCAAGAATAGAGGAAACCGTTCAAAAGTCACAGGAAGAGGTTAATCAGATTATAAAGGAAGCAGGAGAAGCGGCAACCTTTGAGGTAGGAATTCATAACCTTCACCCTGAGCTGATTAAGCTCATAGGAAGGTTGAAATATAGAACAAGTTACGGACAGAATGTTTTAAAGCACGCTATAGAAGTATCTCATCTGGCGGGACTTATGGCAGCAGAGCTTGGTCTTGATATTAAAACGGCAAAGAGAGCCGGTCTTCTTCATGATATAGGAAAGGCCATAGACCATGAGGTGGAAGGCACCCATGTGGACATCGGAATAGATATCCTTAGAAAATATAAGGAGTCTGAAGCCGTAATCAACGGGGTGGCTTCTCATCACGGAGACTACGAAGCCTTAAGCATGGAGGCTGTGCTCATAGGTGCGGCAGATGCTCTTTCGGCAGCAAGGCCCGGAGCCAGAAGAGAGACTCTTGAAACTTATATAAAGAGGCTTACAAAATTAGAGGAGATAGCAAACTCCACTAAGGGTGTGGACAAATCTTATGCAATTCAGGCAGGAAGAGAAATAAGGATTATTGCAAAGCCAGAGGAAATAAAAGATGAAGAAATCATAATGCTGGCAAGAGAGATATCTAAAAAAATTGAAGATGAGCTTGAGTATCCGGGGCAAATAAAGGTCAATGTGGTAAGAGAAACACGGGCCATAGAGTATGCAAAATAGTATCGTTCTCGCAAAGGCCAAACAAGGCCTTTGTGTTTTTTAGGGGAGGCGTGAGGGGAAATGTATCAAACCCATACTAAAGAACAAGTTCTTACAGAATTAAGCAGTGATATGAAAAATGGATTATCTGCTAAAG
>JAAZGD010000042.1 GCA_012511395.1 Clostridiales bacterium | reverse complement strand
TTTGCTATCTTACGGGGTTTCTTTTGCAGTTCATTCTTCCCCACAGTTCCATCGCCATGAGTTTATCGGAGGTTTTAATACCTCTTGCCATACCCTTAATACTATTTAACACTCGTTTTGACATATTGAAAGGTATGGCAAAACCCATGATTACAGCCATGGCGCTGTCTGTAATTTCCGTAATAATCATATCCATCACATCATATTTCATATTCCGAAACGTAGTTGACCTTGCATCGGATATAGCTGGGATGCTTGTTGGACTATATACAGGCGGTACTCCTAATTTAATTGCTATAGGAGTCGCTTTGGAGGTACCTCAAACCACCATAATACTTACAAATACTGCAGACCTGATTGCAGGCGGTCTTTATTTCCTTTTGCTTTTATCCATAATACCCAGAGTTTACAATAAATTTCTCAGGCCCTTCAAAAAGCCCTATAGTCTTGATACAAATATTCAAGACTATTCCTTCGTTACGGAGATTAGCAGAGATGGCGATAAAAAGAGGGGAGCTTTCTATTTCGTTAAAGCAGAAGGCGTTCATAGATTAATACTCCTTTTCCTCGGAGCAGTAATTTTTGCCATATCCATAGGTGCTGCCCTTCTCTTGACCGGCACCTTAAATGTGGCAGTCATTATGCTGGGTGTAACCACCTTGGGCGTTGCCGGCTCTTTTGTAAAAAAAATAAAGGAGCTTAAGGGCTCCTATCAGTTGGGCAAATATTTAATTCTTATGTTTTCCTTTGCTATAGGGTTCTCCTTTGACTTTTCACTGGTTACCCGCTCCACATTGAATATGCTCATAATGCTGTTCTTCGTTCAGTTTGGAACTGTAATCCTTCATGCAATTCTATCAGCCATATTTAAAATAGACAGAGATACTACCATCATAGCATCTACTGCTTGTATCTTTGGGCCCGCCTTTGTTATTCCTGTTGCAGATTCCTTGAAGAATAAAGACATTATACTTCCGGGACTCATTCTGGGCATTTTAGGTTATGCCTTAGGAAACTATCTGGGGATTTTCTTATCCCTTCTCTTAAGACTCCTGTAGATTTTAATCAAGAATTAAAACAATGGGTACCTTAAAAACGCAGACTGTTTCCCTTCTCTTCCTTTGCTTCATACATCTTTTTATCAGCTCTGTTTATCACATCAAGATAGGATCTGTCTTTTTCCTCGAAAAAGGCTGCGCCGATGGAAATGGTGATTCTAATATATTCACCTTCCACTTCAACTCTTTCTTCATCAATTTTGTCATATAACCTTAGGAAAAATTCTTTTGCTTTCGTCTGCTCAAAACCGTGAGCTAAAATCACAAGTTCATCGCCTCCCCATCTGACAACAGCGTCATCTTCTCTGATAGTCCTTTTCGCAGCTTCAACAACTGCTCTTAATGCTTCGTCTCCTATGCTGTGGCCGTATGTATCGTTTATATTTTTAAAGCCATCGATGTCAAATATGGCAACCAGGGGAGTGATACCCGTATTTTTATAAATCTCAAATAGTTCCTTCAACTGATTTTCAGCAAATCTTCTGTTATAGGCACCGGTAAGGGGATCAATGATTGCCTCGGTTTCTGCTCTGTCAAGGGAAACCTTGCATACGGTCAATGTGCTGAGTTCCTTTTTGGCATAGCGTATGATAAAAAAATAGATTAAAAGAATCGCAGAAAGGAGAGTAAATATTGCCACTACTAAGAGATTGATACTTATCCTTTCCACGTCTTTCATCAAAACATCTTTTGGTTCTATTACCACTATGTAAATGCCTTCGCTAATTTCAATTGTGCCGTAAAACTTTCCGGCTGCTTCAATGACTTTAATATTTTCATAGTCCCTTTCATGAGAGGCTTTTAAAAGAATGCTTTCATATCCCTCCTCATCCATAAATGTTTCTTCAATCTCATCTGCCAACATTCCCTCTGAGTAAGAAAGATTAAAAATTAGAAGGTCCCTTGCCACCTCCTCTTCTTCAAAAACCACAGGTGTTGTAACTCCTAAGTAGAGCACGTTGTCCTTAATTATTGCCTCAGACATTTCACCCATCACATCAGATTCCAATGAAAAATCTTCAAATTCTACATTCCCGTCGCCATAAATCTCCTCCACAACAGCCCTGTCACCGACTACTCTTTTTGCCTTTATCAGATTGGTCAAGGCCCTTGCTCCGTCATCAAACCTTGGTTGTACATAATCTTTCATGTCATCATAGGAAAGCTCTCCATTTAAGTAGCTTACTATGCTTTCTTTTATCACAGTTCTGCTGGACATGCTGCGGCCTCCATCCAGTCCCCTTTCCATATCATTTTGCACAATTACATGTTTTGCTTCTACAAGATGGGAGAAATTTAAAACAGTACTCTCTGTAAGAGCATTATTAAGAGGGTAGTAAATCAAAGCGGACATTATTATAATTCCCACAATTATGAAAATAGAAAACAGCAACTTAACCCTTGTTAAAAATCTTAATAGAGTAATGTCCTTAGCACCTTCATGAACATCCAAGGGAATAACCCTTCCAATTCTTTGCAATTACTTTTCCTCTTTTATAGTGAGCTTGTTAATTATCCTTTTATAGCTGTCAGGATCCGTATCGCCCTCTGTGCTGAAGCACAGGACTACAGAGTTTTCATCAAAACCCAACATCTTTTTATCATAACAGAAATCACGATTTTCCAATATAACCTTTAGAAATCCAACTCCCACAGCTCCTGATTCTCCGGAAACTATTTTTCTGTCATCTCCTTTAGGAGATGCAAGGATTCTCATTCCCTCCTCTGCCACATAGTCAGGGCAGCTTACAAAAGCATGGGAAAAATCTCTTAAGACAGGCCATGTAAGAGGATTAGGCTCACCGCATGCCAGCCCTGCCATTATTGTGTCCATATCACCTGTAACAAATACAGGCTCTTTTTTATCCGATATGGCGGATTTGAAAATGCAGTCGGCTTTTTCAGGTTCCAATATTATTACTTTGGGGACCTCATCCTTAAACAGATTTACCACATAGCCAAGAACCCCTCCTGCGTAAGCTCCCACTCCTGCCTGAAGAAGTATGTGAGTAGGCCCTTTCACACCTTCTTCTTTCATCTGAGAGAAAGCTTCCTTTGCCATAGTAGTGTAGCCTTGAGATATCCATACAGGTATCTTCTCATACCCGGGTAAAGCAGTATCTTGAACAAAAACTCCATCTATTTCATCAGCCTTTTTCTTCGCTATTCTCACAGCTCCATCATAATTCACATCTGTAATTTCAGCTTCGGCGCCTTCTTTTCTTATGTTCTCTAATCTCGTAATTGAAGAACCCTTTGGCATGTAAACTATAGACTTACATCCAAGGGTGTTTGCTGCCCATGCAACTGCCCTGCCGTGATTCCCGTCAGTGGCAGTTACAAAAACCATATCCTTTATCTTATCCCTCACTTCATCACTTCTAAAGAATTTAAAGTCTACATCTTCAATGTTTACTGAAAGCTTCTCACAGAGGATTCTGGCAATTGCATAAGTTGCCCCCAATGCCTTAAAAGCATTGAGCCCGAATCTGAAGGATTCATCCTTCACAAATATTTTTGAAACACCAAGCTCTTTTGATAAATCAGAAAGCAAGATTAAAGGTGTCCTCTCATACCCATCTATAGATTCATGAAACCTAGTTACATTAAATAGTTCATCTTCTCGCAAATAATCGGGGACTACACCTTCTGTTTTCTCATTAATAATAATGTTTAACCCTTTAGTTTCAGCCAACTTAATCATTTACATATCCTTTTTAAAATTTTCTTATAATTATATCATACGGCAGTTCATATCACTACATTGAAAAAGCCCCGGTTGAAAAGAAGAAAGGGCCATTTTAATGTGGCCCTTTGTTCAAAACACCTTGTCTATAATATGTGATACTTACTACATAGAGTCTTACTTGACTAAAAGATTATATTTACGTAAAATTTCTTGGACTTGGTCCTTGGGGATCGTTGAAACAAAATTATTATTTCTTCCAACCATTGACTCAGCAGCAAACATAGCATTTAAAATTGCCTCTTCTACCCCTTGTACAACTGCGGTATAAAAAGGATCTATCATTTCATCTGCCATCATCTCAACAGTGGTCTTAGTATAGGTAAACGCATTATCATTTGCTGTCGAAAAGGCAACAAAAATATCACCGGAACCGTTTTGGCAACCTCCCCCTAGATTCCCTATTCCTAAAGGTACTCTTTTACACAGCTTTTTAAGTTGCCACGGCATTAGAGGCGCATCTGTAGCAACTACCACAATAATTGACCCCTCACCTGGTTTAGGCGAAAGGTGATCAATCACCTGTTCATGTCCTACAATGTTACGTCCAACGGGGGCTCCTGCAATTTTAAGTTCATCGCGTTTACCGTGATTCGCTTGGACAAGTACTCCCACAGTGTAAATACCTGCCTCACATTCCACTATCCGTGAGGAAGTGCCTGTTCCGCCCTTAAATTCATGGCATCGCATGCCTGTTCCGCCGCCCACATTACCCTCTTTTTGGAAAAGCTAAACCGCACTTTTGATGAAATGCTTTGGTTCTATTTCCAAAAATAGTACATATAAATCATTTTAGTATTCTTTAATTTAGGCCTGTTTTTATTACATCATTCATGTTTACAGAGTTTCTTTCCAAAAGATATGTTAAGAGGCTGGTGCTTTTACCTTTCATTTTTACATGAAGGGCCCTTTCCGATAAAAGTGCCACATCCCCTCTAAGAAATGTTTCCCTGCTATCCCTGTAATCGCCAATTGTCAGCCCTATTCTTTCAGATAGTTTGGTAGGGTCATCCCAGCTGAAATCACCTTTTGAATCATCATAGCCCAAGGCTCTTTGTACGAATGTTATATATTGATTGCCATCGCTTAAGCTTGTGCTTCCAAACTCCGTGGAGCTGATACCTTTTGTAAGGCCGTTTACATAGGCATAGCCCACATATGGATCTGCCCAGGATGAAACATCTTTAAATGGATGATTCCATTTTCCCGAAAGAGCTTCTCTTTCTTTGCCTAAAAGTCTTACAAGCATTGTTATTGCAACTTCTCGGTTCGGCTTAACATTAAGATCAAAAACGGGTTGGCCCCTTTCATCCGTTCCTGTACCTTGGAACAATCCCAGTATAAACAGTGTATTTGCCGCGTTCTCCTTCTTGTCACCATTGTTTCTGTTACTATCTGAGTCCCCTTCCCCTGTATCTATATTCCCCATAATACCGCCTTTTACAATGAGGCCTTGGGGATTACGTACCGTAAGAGTTCCGTTGTTAGTAAGCTTACCCGTAACATATAATGTGCTGTTTTCATCAATCTCCATAGAACCGTTATTAACAAGGTCCCCCGAGAGTGAGAAGGTTGCGTTATTAACCTGAAGCCTTATACCCTTTTCTACAGTTACATTATGAAGCGTTACATCCCTTTGGATTCTTAAGTCCTTATTTACAGAGTAGTTTCCTCCAATGGAAATTATTCCGCCGGTGTTACTTATGCTTCCCGGTCCTGTAAGATTCCCCGTAACATTTAAAACACCATTCTCGCCTACTGAAAGTGAAGACCCTTGCGTAATATTCAGGTCCTTAAAAGTTAAATCTCCATTCAACACTGCCTTGCCTGTAAAAACACCGTTTCTGATTACAGCACCATTGCCTTTTGAAAAAGTTTTATCAAGTTTCTTTATTATGTTCTGGTTATCTACAATTATCCCATTTTCTTGCCAAGCTTCTCCGAATCTTCCCTTTAATGAGCCGCTGTTTATTACTGTTAATCCTGAGGTTCTAATGCCTGTGGCAGCAAGAGCTGTTAAAGAACTGCCGTTTAACACAAAGTGAGAATCCCAGCCCGCAACATTAACTGCCGTGTATCCCCCTTTAATCTCACCTCTACCTGAAACAGTTAACTTGCCATTTCCTATAGTTATAGGATCCCCATCGTATTCGTTAGCCCTATTTTTATAATAATATTCAATATTAAAACCGTTTAAGTTAAGGTTATGGGTTCCTCCTTCTATTAATATGGCTTGTTCCAATCCTAAATTTGAAGGTATTATTATATTTGCAGAAAGAATGATATTGCTTCCTTCATGGTTCTCTAAATTAGCTTTTAACTCTGAAAATGTGGATACAGATAATGGGCCTTCTGCTCCATTTACAAAGCTCACATTTGAAAATATCATTATCAAGATTACAAAGGCAGAAAGTATTATTTTACCGTTACTTTTCATCTAACTTACACCTCCCTTAACTATTATTAAAGTAATTATACCATATATGAATTTCTTCCTTTGAAATAAAAAAAATGGCCGCAAGGCCATTTAATCTTTAAGTTCCCTCAACCATTTTTCAATGCTGTGAAAATCAGGCACACTGCCTTGATGTTTCTTTTCCCCATTAATTATTAATACAGGAGTCATCATATAGCCGTATGAAATTGCCATATCCTCAATAGGTTTTATCTTGTAATCAAGTACTGCCACTTCATTAACTAACCTTTCAAGATCGGAAAATTTCGGCTCAAGGTTCTCCTTGAAAAGTGATTCTATATCATCCATAGATCTTAAGAAGCTTTCCATGGGCCTTTCAGGGCCTATGGCTTTAGCAACATTTTTCGCAGTCCCAGGTCTAAGGCCGTAGCCTTCTGCTATCTTTAAAGCTAAAGGATCTGTAAAAGCAAGATGACTTATCTTGGCTTCTATGTTTAATTCCTTTACAAATCTTGTTACCACCTCTGTTAAGAGGCCGCACCTTGGGCAAGGAGGATCCGTTCCCACTATAATAATATTATGCATGTTTCACCTCGATTAATTAAGAACTTCTACAGGAATAAAACAGCCACTCCTAAAACGGAGACAAACGCACCTAGCACTTCTTTGGGCAATATCTTTTCTTTAAATATTACCATAGAGATGGGTATTATGAAAATTGGCGATAAAGATGTAATGGAGGACACTATACCGGTCTTTGTATACTGAAGCGCAACTAAAGAAAGAGCAACTCCAATAAAAGGCCCGAAGACGGAGCCCATCACTATTTGGTTCAATGCTTTTTTATCCTTAAATGCACCTGTAATTTCAGGCCACTTTTTCTTAATTGTAATAAGTATGGCAAGACCTATAATTGCAGATAATGCCCTTATTTGAGTAGCAGCAATAGCGCTGTAGGAATCCCCCATTCCCATTTTGCTGAAAATAAGTCCCAAAGCCTGGCCCAATGCTCCCATAAAACCGTAAAAGATACCTTTAGGAGATCTGCTGAAACTAATCTTCAGCTTTTCCTCCCCCTCTTCTTCAGGCTTTTTACTTAAAACCACCATGATGATCCCTGCCATAATTAAAGAAATTCCCACCATGGAAATAAAATCTATAGTCTCGTCTAAAAGGAAGAAGCTTATGAGAACTGTTAAAGGCGGTGCCAAAGACATTATGAGCATGGAAATCCTGGACCCTATAAGAACAAAGGCTTCAAGAAGAAACATATCTCCCATTACAGAACCTATAATGCCTGACACTGATAACCATAGCCAAGCATTTCCTGTGGCATCCACGGGGAAAAACAAACCTCTTATGGCAAGAGATGTGAAGCTTAAGAAAAAGAAAGCCAGCACAAGCCTTAAATAATTCACGGCAGTTGAGCCTACTCTTTTCCCTGCCGCTTCAAAAGCCGCCCCGTTTAAAGCCCAGCATATAGCTGTAGTAAGTGCTGCCAATTCTCCTAAATGTGTCTGCATGATTTAGTCCTTTATCAGTAAATACAATTATGACATAGAAGCCCAAAGCCATCCAATTGTTGGATGGCTTTAGCTCTGGCGGAGGGCATGGGACTCGAACCCACGGGGCTATAACACCTTACTCGCTTTCCAGGCGAGCTCCTTAGCCGCTCGGTCAACCCTCCACAACAATTAATAACTTAACATAATGAACTTCCATATGCAACATCTTTTACGGGATGCCTATATCCTCTACAAAGACCTTCCCTGCATGTTTTTCATTGTTTAAAAGGCCTTTTTTCATTCTGTGAAATGTAACGGTCACATCAGCATGAACTGCTGTTCCAAAGGGCTCCCCTGTATCTGCGTTAAGGCCTGAAGGAATATCACATGAAACTACAAGGCCTTCAAAAAGATTTATTAAATATATAGCTTCCTTATATATTCCTTCAATTTGCCTGGTTAAACCTATGCCAAAAAGTGCATCTACAACAGCATCCCTTTTATAAAAAGATTCCTCCAAATCAAAAATGTCCTTATCTGAAACAACGCTTATCTCTTTACCCTTTAGCTGTCTGTAAATATTTAAATTGCTGATGAAATCCTTTGCCCCCTTCTTTTCATCCCCCACTACAGCTAAGATTACATCCTTTCCAAGAAGCAGAAGGTGTCTTGCAACGGCAACACCATCTCCTCCGTTATTCCCTGTTCCTGATATTACAAGATAACTGTTCAGGGCATCTGTTTTAAGATGGGAAACCACCTTTAATGAAGCCCTTTCCATAAGAACTATGGAAGGAATGCCAATGTCATGGATAGCGTAATCATCCATCTCTTTCATTTCTAAAGCTGTAACAGAATCATCTTTAGATATCATATCCTTCTTACTTCCTCCTTCATCCTTGATATTGAAAGTGTTTTGTTATGTAGGATTTTTTTATCCCTTAGACCTTTCAGGCCTTGCGGAACTTTTACTCCCGTCATTTTGAAAATAGCACTCTCATACAGGTACTCATCATCTTCTTTGGGAAGTCCCAATGCCAAAGCTACGCTTTCAGCGAATTTATAGGCAGATGCAGTAGATGCAACAAGAGTCGGCGTTTCATCTCCTGTCTCCTTAAGGTAATCAAGATATACCTTGTAGGCTACTGCTGTATGAGTATCTATGAGGTAATTGTTTTCCAAAAACATTTCCCTAATAGTTTTGTTTGTCTCTTCCTCTGTACAGAAACCTCCATAGAATTTGGAAAGGTTCGCCCTTATTTTTTCATCAACCCGATAATGTTTCTCGCTATCAAGCCTTTCCATAAGATCCCTTATTGTTTTCCCATCTTCATTTGACAAAAGGTAAAGAAGTCTTTCAAGATTGCTGGAAACCAAAATGTCCATGGAGGGCGAATTGGTAACATGGAACTCTCTTCTCGTATCGTAAGAGCCTGTATTGAGAAAGTCTGTAAGCACTTTGTTTTCATTGGAGGCACAAATAAACATGTTTACCGGGATTCCCATTAGGCTTGCGTAATATGCGGCCAGTATATTCCCAAAGTTTCCTGTAGGCACTACTACGTTTACCTTCTCTCCACTTTTAACGGCGCCTTCCTTTACAAGATGCAGGTAGCCGTATACATAATAGCTGACCTGAGGCACCAGCCTTCCAATATTGATTGAGTTTGCAGAACTGAGCCTTATGTTTTTTTCTTTCAACTCTTCTTTGAATGCCTCGTCATTAAAGATATCCTTTACTCCTTTTTGTGCATCATCGAAATTGCCTTTTACGGAAAAGACATGGGTATTGCCACCTTCCTGAGTTACCATCTGCATCTTCTGTATAAGGCTTACCCCTTCCTCAGGATAAAATACCACTATTTCCGTGCCCGATACTCCTGAAAATCCCTCAAGGGCTGCCTTTCCTGTATCTCCTGATGTGGCTGTGAGAATAAGGATTCTGTCCTGAACCTTTTCTTTTTTTAAAGAGGCTTTTAAGAGATAAGGAAGAATGGAAAGAGCCATATCCTTAAAGGCGGCAGTTTTGCCGTGATAAAGCTCCAGAAACCACCCTTTACCTTTTTTAACAACAGGCACAATCCTTATGTCATCGAATTTCTCGTCATATGCTTTATTGACACAGTCTTCAATCTCCGTCTCTGTAAAGTCATCAAAAAATGCGTTAATAATCTTTGTTGCCACCTCTTGATAATTCATTTTTATGCCTTCTGCTATGGTGAAAGGAAGCTTAGGTATTGATAGGGGCACAAAAAGCCCCCTGTCACAGGCCAGCCCTGTGATTATTGCCTCACTTGATGATTTCAGGTGTTCGTCACCTCTTGTACTTTTATAAAGCATTCGTTTCCTCCCGCTTTCTTATACCTATATTTATATGGACAAAAACATATTGTCCTATTATAATAATATTTGTGTCATAAATGTGTCGCCTTGGTCAAGTGGTCAAGACGTCGCCCTCTCACGGCGGAATCAGGGGTTCGACTCCCCTAGGCGATACCATTTTAAAGATATCCTTAAAGGGATATCTTTTTTTATTTGTTTTTTGACATTGAATAATACAGCAGGCCTGCCAAAATGTTCATGAAAACTCCAATACCAATACCAATTTTCAACAGGATTTTTGGAACATCAGGATTGTTCATAAATGAGCTGGCTCCCACTATGAGAATGAGGCCTGCTATAAGAAAGGTTTTTGCAAAGTGCTCAGGGTTGTTCATTTTCGTAAGTCTTACTCTGACTGAATTACCTTTGGCCCTTTTCCTTTCTTCTCTTGATTGGTTTAAGTTATTTACCTTCAATAGCTTCAACCTCCTTAAGCCTTTCCTTTTTCCCTTGAGGAAGCTGCGTCAGGATAACTGCAGTAAACATAAGCAAGCATCCCAACAGCTCTCTCATGGTCATTCTTTCAGACAGGAAGATCATTCCCGCAATGACGCCAAAGACTGATTCCAGACTTAACAGAATTGATGCCACAGCAGGCTCTGTAGTCCTTTGTCCTATTATTTGGAATGTAAAGGCAATAGCTACGACAAATACAGAAGTAAACAAAACAGGTGCCCAGCAAGCCAGGATGTCCTTTATTCTCGGTTCTGCAAAGACAGCCATAAATATGGCAGAAAAAACACCGGCCCAAATAAATTGGGAGCAGGACAAAAGTATTGCATCTACCTTAGGTGCCAGCTGGTCTACCGCAAGGATATGAGATGCCCAGAAGAAGGCGCTTATAAACACGAGAAAGTCACCCTTCTCCATGGAAAAGCCGCCCTGCTTAATGGAAAGAAAGTATAGGCCGAATACTGCAAAAACCACTCCTAACCACACAAGCCTTCTTACCTTTTTCTTAAACACGATCATTGCAAATAAAGGAACAATGACTATATACAAAGTGGTTATAAAGGCAGTCTTTCCTGCGTCGCTTGTTATCATGCCGAATTGCTGGAAGTTCCCTGCCAGTCCCAAAATAAAACCGCAGATTATTCCTCCCCACACTTGAGTTTTCCTTGAGTAAGCAGTTATCTCCTCGCCCTTTGGCGCCTTTTTCTTCATGTAATAATAAACCGGTATTAAAAGAGCCCCACCCAGAATATATCTTGCAGTATTAAAGGTGAAGGGGTCCAGGATTTCTGTGGCCACCTTCTGAAAAACAAAGGCAGCCCCCCAGATAATCGATGTGGTTAATAAAAACAGTTCACCCGGAAATTTGGCTTTATGCATTTTGTTCTCTCCCTGTCATATAATTTCTAATCCTGCCCTTCGTCTTTTCTTCCCCTAAAATTTGTTGGATTTCCCATAAGTCGGGAGACTCTCTTCTTCCTGTTAAGGATAATCTTATAAGGGTGCTTACATCTCCCACATGGCCCTTGTATTTTTCCGGCTCATTTTTAAAGTCTTTCGGTTTACCGGCATAGCCGTTTTTTTCCGATATTTCTCTAATTTTATTGAACCATTCACTTCTGTCATCGGAATGGTCATAAGTCTTTAGATATTCTGAAAGCAATACCAATATATCATCATCTTTAATATTTTCAGGCACATCTTCCTGCTCTCTTAAACCGTCCTCAAAGAAGTAGCTTATATGGTCTGCTATCTGCTTTGCGTATATAAGGTCCTTCCTTGGTTTTTCACCTTCCCTGCCAATATTTAAAATAGCTTTCATAAAGCTTTCATCCTTAAACCAACCCTTAATATCCCTATTGAATTCAAAAGCCCAGTCTTTGAAGAATTCATAAATCTCATTTACATCCTTACCCAAGAGCACATCCTTTGAAATATCACAAAGCTTGTTCAGGTCAATCAGCGCATCTGCTGATTTCATCTTCTCAATGGAGAATGGAAAGTCTGAAAGAGGTTTATTGGGATTTTCTTTCCTCCACTGCTCATAATCAGAATTTAAAAGAGTCATCAAATATTCTCTTACACAATCTTTATGAAACCCTTCCTGCCTGTAATACAGTAAGGACAGCTCAGGGTCCAGTCTCTTTGAAAGCTTTCTTTTCGTATTGTTATCTGAAAGCTTCATCAGCTGAGGCGTATGACAGTACTGAGGCGGTTCAAACCCGAATTTTGAAAAAAGCTCCAGATGAACAGGCAGACTTGACAGCCACTCCGCCCCTCTCACCACATGGGTGGTTCTCATTAAATGATCATCCACCACGTGGGCCAGATGATAGGTGGGCATACCGTTTTGCTTCAGAAGGACTATGTGAAGGAAGTTTTCAGGCATGGCAAGTTCCCCTCTTATTCCGTCCTTCACTCTTAAAATCTCGGGGCTGAATGGGCTTCCTTGGGCTTTCAATCTCACCACATAAGGTAGGTTTAAGGCAATTCTTTCCTCCACCTCTTTAAAAGTAAGCTTTTCCGACTTTGCGAATTCACCGTAAATCCCTGTAACCAGCTTTAACCTTGTCTGTTCCTCTCTGATGATGCTGATTTCCTCTTCAGTTAAAAAGCAGGGGTAGGCAAAACCTTTTTTTACAAGCTCCTTCACATAGCAGGAATAGATTTCTTTTCTTCTGCTTTGATGATAAGGGCCGTAGGCTCCTTCCTCACCTTCAGAGGTTATTCCTTCATCAAATTTAATGTCAAAATAGGAAAGGCTGTCAAGAAGCATCTTCTCTGCACCCTTTACGTATCTTTTGTCATCGGTATCTTCAATCCTTAAATAGACAATGCCCTTGGAGAGTACGGCCATCCTTTCATCTATAAAAGCTCCGTATAAATTCCCAAGATGAATAAATCCTGTGGGGCTTGGTCCCAATCTTGTAACCATGGCGCCTTCAGGCAAGTTTCTTTCAGGATACATTGTCTCATAATGGGAAGGCAGCTTATCTGTTTCAGGAAACAACAGCTCCGCCAGTTTCTCATAATCCATACTAAATCATCCTTCTTCCAAATACTTCTTTGTTACTTCCCCAAGAATCTCAATACCGGAAATAATATCTTCATCCTCCAAGTTCGAAAAGTTAAGGCGCATTTCATTATATTTTCTGTTGGAAGGATAAAAAGCAGACCCCGGTATAAAGGCAATATTCTTTGCCAAGGCTCTTTTTAAAAGCTCTCTCGTATCCTTTTCCGGAGGAAGCTCCACCCAAATGAACAAGCCTCCCTTTGGCAAAAGATATTTAGCTTCCTCAGGGAAGAATTTGTCTATGGCATCTGCCATAACATTCCTTCTGTGTCTGTAAAGAGTAGTTATTTTCTCAATATGCTTATCCATATCGAAGTGTTTTAAGTAGTAATCCATCTGATATTGTGTGATGGTGGCAGAAGCCAAATCCGACGCATTCTTTAAAACCAGATACTTCTCCATTATATCCTCTCTCGCACAAAGCCAGGCCACTCTCAATCCCGGAGAAAAGATTTTTGAAAAGGTTCCCACATAAATCACCTGACCTTTTTCATCGTAGCTTACAAGCGGTCTTAAGGGTTCTGTATCAAAGGCTATCTCGCTGTATGCCCCATCTTCTATTACAGGAATATCATAATCCTTAATAGCATTGATAAAATCCTTCCTTCTTTCACAAGACCAGCTTCTTCCCGTAGGGTTCTGGTAATCCGGTATAACGTAAATCATCTTGACCAAGTCTCCGTATTCCACAAGAGACTTTTTTAATTCATCTATGATTATTCCGTCTTTATCTGTAGGTATGCCTATAAGCTTTGCTTCATATGTACGCAAAGCGTTCACTGCGCCCAAATAAGAAGGTGTTTCAAAAAGAATAATATCATCTTTATTAACAAACAGCATACCGCTCATATCCACCCCCTGCTGTGAGCCGCTTGTTATGATTATCTCCTCCATGGAAAAGGATACCTTCAGCTTTCCCTTCATCCTTTTCAAAATTTCCTCTCTTAAGGAATCAAGGCCTTGAGTAGTAGCATAAGAAAAGGCAGCAGGACCTGCCTCTTTAATGGTTTTCATAAATGCTTCTTCGATTTCTTCCATTGGATAACTGTCAGGAGAAGGAAACCCTGCCGCAAAACTTATTAAACTGTCGTCCTTTGGAAGAGAGAAAGCTTCAAGAAGAGAGCGGTCCTCCAGGAAAGTGATTCTGTCTGCGTATCTCAATTCTTTATACCTCCCAGCTTGCCAGATATTCTTTTTGGGAAGGAGTAAGCTTATCCAGCTTAACTCCCCATGCCTCAAGTACTCTTTTAGAAACTGTATCATCGATCTTTGAAGATACATCTACAACCTTTTTACCCATTTCTTTGTAATGGTCTTTTATATAAAGGCTTGAGAGAATCTGTACTGCAAAGCTTAAGTCCATAATTTCTGCAGGATGACCGTCTGAAGCAGCAATATTTACAAGCCTGCCATCACCTATGACATAAACCTTCTTCCCATTTTTGAGAATGTACTCATCAATGTTGTTTCGCACAACACGTTTGCTCTTTTTGTTTTTATTAAGAGCATCCATGGCTATTTCCACATTGAAGTGGCCTGCGTTTGAAAGGATGGCCCCGTCCTTCATAGTATTTATATGTTCCAAAGTAATGGTATCCTTGCAACCTGTAGCTGTTATGAAAAAGTCTCCCAGCTTTGCAGCCTGTTTCATGCTCATAACGCTAAACCCGTCCATTTTTGCCTCCATGGCCTTAACAGGGTCCACCTCAGTCACAATAATGCTTGCACCGAGGGCTGCGCCTCTCATGGCTATTCCTTTGGAGCACCATCCATACCCTGCCACCACAGCAGTCTTTCCTGCCACTACAAGATTTGTGTTGTTCATGATACTGGTCCAAACAGATTGACCTGTACCGTATCTGTTGTCAAATAAGTGCTTGCATTTTGCATCATTTACAGCCACCATAGGGAATCTTAAGACTCCCTCTTTCTCCATGGCCTTAAGTCTGATTATCCCTGTTGTGGTTTCTTCACAGCCGCCCCAAACCTCTTCTCCAAGCTCAGGTCTGTTTTTGTGAATCATTCCAACAAGGTCACCGCCGTCGTCGATTATAATAT
The DNA here is from genome assembly GCA_012511395.1 of Clostridiales bacterium. Taxonomy (GTDB): domain Bacteria; phylum Bacillota; class Clostridia; order Peptostreptococcales; family Anaerovoracaceae; genus JAAZGD01. The sequence continues at coordinate 6,491 of JAAZGD010000042.1, read as the reverse complement.
TGGGCCTGTTTAAAAGTGTCATCTCAATATGCCTGTTGTATTCTTCTTTAGTTGCCCCGTGATAAGCAAAAACTCTCATACCTGACTTTGCAAGACAGGCTGCCACATCATCTTGAGTTGAAAGCACATTGCTGCCTGTAACAGACATTGTTGCACCTGCTGATTCCAACACTTTACATAAGTAAGCAGTCTTTGCTTCAAGGTGGACGGAAAGGGAAATCTTTACACCTTTAAGCGGTTTCTTCTTTAGAAACTCCTCTTCAAAACCTCTTAACAAGGGCATATGCTCCTTAACCCATGCTATTTTTTCACATCCCTTTTCAGCCAGCTTTATGTCTCTGATTTCATATTTCTTGTTTTCCATGTTAACCAATCCTGTTTTATTATTATCCAAATCGCACCCTTATCTTTTCTTTCAGCTCTTCTGCCCAAAAGGTAATCTGTTCCATGGAAGGGCCTTCTATCATCACCCTTATTAGAGGTTCTGTGCCCGAAGCCCTGACCAACACTCTTCCCTCACCATTTAGCATATCTTCAATTACCTTAATGTCTTTTTTAATTTCTTGATCCCTTTCAAACTTCTTCTTATTGCTTTCCTTAATAACTGCATTTTTTAAGACTTGAGGATAAATACATATTTCATCAGCCATCTCGCTTATTTTTCTTCCGTCCATAACCCATGCTCTTATAAGCTCTAGCGCTGAAAGCATTCCGTCACCTGTAGTAGCATGATTCAAAAATACTATGTGTCCCGACTGTTCTCCCCCAAGAGTACCTCCTGTCTTAAGCATCTTTTCAAGGACATATCTGTCTCCCACGGCGGTAACATCTGTTGCTATGGAAAGGTCCTTAAGATATTTGTGAAGTCCCAGGTTGCTCATCACCGTAACCGTTACTAAATCCTTTTCCAGACAGCCCCTTTCCTTCATCATCTTTGCACATATGCAGATAGCCTTGTCTCCGTCGATTAACTCGCCCTTTTCAGAAACGGCAATAAGTCTGTCCCCGTCCCCGTCAAGTGCAATACCCAAATCTGCTTTCTGGGAAAGAACAAATCTCTTAAGAGCCTCCGGCTTTGTGGAACCGCAGTTATCGTTAATGTTTATTCCATCAGGATCACAGGCCATGGTGACCACTTGGGCATTTAGCTTTTCCAAAACCTTTCTTGCCACCCGGTAACCGGCACCGTTTGCACAGTCCACCGCAATCCTCCTGCCCTTAAGGTCAAAATCGCAGACAGAAAGTAGATGTTGAACGTAATAATCCAGGGCTTTGTCATCAGCTTCCACGCATTTGCCAATTTTATCCCCTACGATATGGCCGTTAATATCTATATCTCTTGTAATGATATTTTCGATCTCATCTTCAAGGTCGTCATGAAGCTTAAAGCCGTCGCTGTTGAAAAATTTAATCCCGTTATACTCAAAAGTATTGTGGGATGCAGAAATCACAACTCCTGCATCAGCATGAAGATGCTTTACTAAAAATGCAATTGCAGGTGTAGGAATTACTCCCACCTTAATTACATTGCCTCCCATGGATAAAATTCCTGCCGACATGGCATCTGTCAGAAGATCCCCTGAGATTCTCGTATCTTTCCCGATTATAATAATCGGTCTTTCCTTTTCCTTGTTCAGAACATAAGCTCCTGCTTTTCCAAGGTTGAATGCAAGCTCCGGTGTTAAGTCTCTATTAACAATTCCCCTTACACCATCAGTCCCGAAAAGTCTGCTCATGGATTCATAATCCTCCTTCTCACTTAAAGAATCAACGAGGCTAGAAAGCCTCGTTTACTGCATTTATTGTTACCTGTACTTCCTTTGGCGTAATTGTGAGGCTCTGTAATTCCGCATCATATTTTATTTTTACAGGCATTGTGTAAGTCCCCGGTTTCAAACCCTCCAGGTCAAGGAACAGCCTGATATCCTGGGGCACCTTGATTGCATTTAACACATCTGTTTCACCTGAAATAATCATTTTTACTGTTGCAGTATTGATATAGGCAGAATATTCATTTCCCAGATTCTCAAATACTATATTATGAGTCTCCACATCGTATGTTTTTGTCTCAATTCCCTTAATCTTAATAAGGATTTCCGGTGCTTTACCTTTAGTGGAAATGTAAACTCCTTCAGGCAAAGGTATTTTTAGCGGTATGGTAGAGGTTGTGGAAATTTTTGACATGTCTACAGGAGAAGCTACCAGATTTTCAATTAAATCCAGCTTATCCTTTGGCCCTGCCAAAATTACAGAGTTGGGAATACTGAAGCTTTCCAACTCAAAGGAGTATTCCAATTCACCTGTAACAGGCACCTCCAGAGGTACTGTTTTCAATGAAAGCAGGCTTGCTTCCACATTAACATTTGTTGAAGAAAGCCTGACCTCCTTAACAATCTCGTCATCGCTGTCTACAGGAACGATATTTAAAGTAAAGCTTTCTTTATCTTTCATGGATTCTAAATCTATACCGGCTGTAAGCTTCTTTACAGAAGCCACCTTGCTCTTGGGCCCTCTGACTTCCACCTGTAAAGGATTTACAGAAAATATATATACTTCTTCATCGGGAGCAATATCTCCTGTTATGGAAACTTCAACAGGCCTGTTGCTTACAGCATATTCCTCCACCACCACCTCTATTTTGGAAGCCGATCCGCTCTTTACCTCTATGTCAGGAGGCAGTTCAATTTTCACAGGAATGTAATTTGTGCCTAAGGCATAGTCGTAAACATCCATCATGGCCACGATTTTTTCAGAAGTCAGCTTCAAAATATCAGAGCGCTTGCCCGTTACCGTTACAGATACATAATACTCGTCCTGGGACAATGTTAATCCTCTTTGAAGCAAGGTTTCCTGGTTTTGTATTTTTACCGGAATTCCGTCAAATGTCTGGTCCACTGTAGGATTTACGCTTAGAAGCACATATCCCCATAAAGCTAAAGTTATGAATAAGGAGAGGATTAAGTTAGCCTTCTTGTTTTGGAACATGCCTTTTCCTCCACTTTCTGAGTAGTTTGGATCGCCTGTCTTCAAGCCCTCCCAAGTAGAAGTTTAACAGCTCCTTTTCCACAGATTTCACATCCAGAAATCTGGAAAGTTTTCCTTCTCTTGCTATGGAAATAATACCTGTTTCCTCAGACACTATAAGGGCTAAAGCATCTGAATGCTCCGTGATTCCAATACCTGCTCTATGTCTTGTTCCAAGGTCCTTTGATAAGCCTCTGTTCTGTGTTAAAGGAAGAACGCAGCCTGCTGCATGAATCCTGGCTCCCCTTATAATAACTGCCCCATCATGAAGGGGCGAACCTTCGTAAAATATGTTTTCCAACAGCTCCAGGGATATATCAGCATCCAAAAGAGTGCCTGTTTCGCTTACTTCCTTGAGGGCCACCTCCTTTTCAAAGACAATAAGTGCCCCTGTTTTTCTTCCCGAGAAATCATCAACTGCTCTTCCAAGTTGGTTGGAGATTTCCTTTGCCTTTTCTTTCCCTATCTCACCTAAAGGACTCTTTAAGGGGAGCTTCTGTCTGCCCACGTACTCCAGGCCTCTTCTAAGCTCAGGCTGAAAAATAATAACGAGAGCAATAACTCCTATGGTCATGCCTCCCCTGAGCATCCAGTTCAATGTATATAAGCCTAGTTCTCCTGAAAGAAATGTTGCCAATACCAAAACAAGCAAGCCTTTTACAAGCTGCTGTGCTCTAGTTTCTTTAATAAACTCCATGATTTTGTAAATCACGAATGTAACTATCCCAATGTCCAGCACATCAGTAATCCTGATGGCAGCGGTGATGTTACTTATAATCTCCGGCATACCATATCTCCTTAGCCTAAAGTATCAATATATTGTACCTTATTACCCCTTGCATTTTCAAGGGATAGAGTCAAAAAAAAGATGACGGAGAGAGTCTCTCCGTCATCAAACTTTAACATTTTCCTACCTTACCGTTTCCAAAAGGCCGTAGCCTCCGTCCTTCCTTTTATATACTACATTGATACTGTCAGTTTCCATGTTCAAAAACACGAAGAACGTATGCTGCAGCATCTCCATCCTTATAATTGCTTCCTCTGTCATCATGGGCTCAAGATCAAACTTTTTTCTCTTCACCACATCTATTGAGATGTGCTCTTCCTCCTCCATTTCAGGAATACTTTCAAAAAACAGGGATTTGTCTGCGTTCTTTCTCTGAAGCTTAGTCTTGAATCTTGACATTTGGACTGATAGTTTGTCCACAACCCTGTCTATGCTGTCATAGATATCGTTGGTTGCTTCCTCTGCCCTAAATATCATCCCCCTGGCATTGATTGTCGTTTCCACTTTTTGCTTGCCATGCTCATTGGAGATCATCACATTGGCATCAATATCTTCGGAAAAATACTTCCCCAGCTTTGCCATCTTCTTTTCCAACACATCCTTCAGGTTGTCACTGGCATTAAAGTTCTTTGTTGATATTATTACCTTCATGTCTTTGCCTCCTTTTCAGTTATTTAAGATGTTATACCCATAAAGCCTGCCGGGATAACATAAAAAAGCTGTTCGGCTGACCTGGTCTTTGCCCCCACATTTGCCTCGAATAATCATCTAAGGACTTACACCTAGACTGCGCCATGCTCAGAAACATTGAAAATGCTACCTTACGTGGATCCTTTTGCCCGCAGCTGGCATGGATTTTCAACCACAGACCCGAACAGCTCATCTATATTATCTTCATTAATTGCTTCTGCCTGCCATAAGAGTTAAAACATACACAGAAGAAGCCCCTTCCTCTTTTAACAGGCCTGCACAAGCATCCAAAGTGGCGCCTGTAGTATATACATCATCTACTATTAATATATTCTTACCTTCAATCATGGTTTTCCAATCTTTATTTACAGAAAAGGCTTCCCTAAGATTGGTTTTTCTCATTTCCTTTGAAAGTCCGCTCATGGGAACAGTGTATTTTTCTCTCACCAGTATTCGTGAAAGCATTTCTATTCCTGTAAGCCTTGATAAGCCCTTTGCCAAAAGCTCTGCCTGATTATAGCCTCTTTCAGCCTTTTTCCTCCTATGAATTGGGACACAGGTCAGATAATCTATTATAAGTCCTTTGTTCAACTCAATCTTCAGCCTGTCATAAAGCAACACTGAAAGCTTGTCTTTCATGTAACTTTCGCCGCAATACTTAAATCTCTTCAAGACTTTGCGTTCCATAAGACCATACATAAGGCATGTATAGCCTTTATCAAAGTCATGGTCCTGATTCCTGCAATCCTTACAACGACCGGAAAACCCGTCCTCCCATAATATTTTACCACACTTCTCACATGTTTTCTTGTTGGCAAAGTTAAATTTTTCCATACAGGAATCACATAAACCGTACAGACTGCTGCTGTCTATGATGCTGTTACATGAAAAGCAGTAAATGGAATCGGGAAAAATTATTTTAAGGAGCTCCGCTATCCTCATCTTCACCACCTTGCAACATCACGGAAAGACAGGTGTTTCTGTTGTCTTCCCTGGTATTCTCCACCATTTCCTCCAGAGCCTTGAGGCTTCCTACCAGAATTGCTTTATCCTTCGCCCTTGTTAAAGCTGTGTATATGAGATTTCTGGTCATAAGGTTTTTTGATGCATATATAAGAGGCATAATAATAGTGCCAAACTCAGATCCTTGGCTTTTATGGACTGTAATCGCATAGGCAAGCTCCAGCTGCCCTAAATCATCACCTTCATAAACCACATAATACGTATCTGAAAAAAGCACATCCAGAGTAAGTCTATCAGGGTCAACAGCTTTGATAATGCCGATTTCTCCGTTAAATATCCCCTGGCCCTCCGTTAAGTCCTCAAATGAGCGATACTTTAGTCCATAATTGTTTTTAATCTGCATTACCTTGTCGCCCTCTCTGAAAATCTTGTCACCTTCCATAAGCTGCTTTTTCGTTTCACCCATGGGATTAAGCTTCTCCTGAATCTTTTCATTTAAAGCAACTGTTCCGAAGGGGCCTTTTTTCGTCATGGTTATTACCTGATACTTTAAAGAGTCAATAATATATTCTTCATTCTGCTCTATTAAATCATAGATTACTTTTTCCAGCTCCTTATGATTCTTTGTTTCATATATTAAGAAGTCGCTGTCACTGCCCCCATCTTTTGGAACTGTTCCTTCTTGAATCATGTGAGCATTGTAAACGATTTTGCTTTCCTTCTCCTGCCTGTATATCTGTGTAAGGTAATAGCATGGGATAGTATCACTTTTAATAATATCCTTTAATACATTTCCTGCGCCTACAGGAGGGAGCTGGTTCTTGTCTCCTGCTATTATAATTCTTGTGCCCTTTTTCACTGCATCCATAAGACATGCCATAAGCCTTACATCCAGCATGGAGCCTTCATCAATTATGATTGCATCAAGCTCCAGAGGATTGTTTTGGTTCCTTCTGAAATATACGGTAAAACCATCATCTGCAAGCTCCGCCTCAAGGAGTCTGTGAATAGTTACTGCATTGTAGCC
>JAAZGD010000041.1 GCA_012511395.1 Clostridiales bacterium | reverse complement strand
TAATTCTATTAAGCTTATTAACATAGCCGTACTCACCTTGAGTGTACAGCCCGTCTTTCGTAATCATAGGTCTTTGCAGCGCGTAATAAGCTCTGTTTATGAGGCTGTTACCATCGATCATTAAAATTATTCGATTTTCCAAAGCTCACCATCTTTCCCGTAATATACAGTGACAACACCATCAACACTCACCTCTAAAACTATGGTGCCGTCCTCTTCTATCTTTGTCTTTAAAACTTCTAAATCCTTATTAACCATCTCTTTCAGCTTATCTATATAATACACTACTTCACTATCCATGTCCGTTGCTATTTCTTTTCTTTGTTCTTCTTGCTCCATAAATACTCTTAAATTTCCATTAACAGCCTCAGGTTCATGTTGAATATTTAAATCTTGCATATAATAAATTCCCATGAATCCAATAATGAACAAAGCAGCCACCACAGAAAGGCCTTTACCGTTTACAGGAAATCTTAAAAGAAGGCCTCTCTTCTTTTCCTTCTTTAAAGCTTCCTTCACGTTTACCATAAAGTAAGGTGGGGCATCTTCTCTTCTGCTGTTTATAAGACTATTTCTCAAGGTTAATAAATCATCATAAACCCTTTTGCATTCACTGCAGGTTTTTAGATGTTTCATAATCTCTAAAGCTTCTGTTTCTGAAATTTCAGAGTCAATAAGCTGTGATAATTGTTCTTTTACTGTTTTACAATCCATACTCTTATCTTTCTCTAATACTATTACTTCTTCTTTTTTGACGCCTAAGAAACCTATTATGTTCCCTCTTCTTCAAAATAGACCTCTCTAAGCTTAAGTCTGGCTCTATTTATTCTTGACTTCACAGTCACTTCATTAAGGGAAAGAATCGAGCCGATTTCTTCATAGCTTAAATCATTTATATCTCTTAAAATCAAAATTTCTTTATGGTCCTCATGAAGCTTGTTAAGAGACTTCATAAGCTTCCCGCTTTCCTCACCTTTAATTACAGTATCAAGAGGACTTAAAGCTTTATCCTCAATTTCCAAGGTGAATTCGCCTTCTTCCCCCTCTTTGAAAATGCTTTCCGGTTGAATCCTAGATTTTCTTTTTCTGGAAATGTCCTTACAGGAATTCATAACAATTCTAAAGAGCCATGTTTTAAAAGAACTATCCCCTCTGAATTTCTTAATGTTTTTGTAGACCTTAATAAAGGCATCCTGAGTTGCATCAAGAGCATCTTCATGGTTTAAGAAGTATTTGTAGGAAATGTTATAGCAGATATCCTGATACATTAAAACAAGAGCTTCAAATTCCTCTTCTCCGCCCTTTTTAGCTCCTTCAATTAATGCGTTTTCATCTTTTTGAACCATGTTTTTATTTGCCTCTAGGTATATGCTATACTGATATGATACAATTTTACTTTATTTAAATAATGTTATCAAGAAAGAAGATTATTATGTTTGATATGCACACTCACACAAATTACAGCGATGACTGCTCTACAGAAATGGAAGATCTTATTATCCATGGTTTGGAAAAAAACTTATCCGGGATTGCCATAACTGACCATTATGACCCTGATTACCCAGAAGGATCTTATAGCTTTATCCCTGACTTTTCTTCATATCACAAAGACCTTTTACATTACTCTTTAGCTTACAATAACAAAATTCTTATTATGAAGGGCCTTGAAGCCGGGATTCAAAGTGGCAGTACAATAGAAAAGCTGAATAAGGAAATTTCATCCTTCCCCTACGACTTCGTAATAGGCTCCTTTCACACTTGCTTGGGACAAGACCTTTACCAAGACTACTTTATTGGAAAAGATGTAGAAGCTGGTTATCATGATTTTTATAAATATATGGTGACTTGCTTAAATGAATTTAATAATTATGATATTTTAGGCCATATTAATGTGGTTGACAGATATGCTCCTTATATCCCTTCCGAAGAATTATTTACAGAGGATTTTGATAAAATTCTCTCCCTGTTAATCAAAAAAGGTAAAGGCCTAGAAATTAACACAAGTTCTTTTAGGTACAACCTTGAAGGAGTTACTCATCCCACAGAAAGAGTTCTTAAAATGTACTGTAAAAAAGGTGGGGAGATATTAACAATCGGTTCCGATTCTCATACTCCCCAAGGTGTTGGTTTAAAATTGGACTGGGCTTTAGAATTTGCTAAATCATGTGGCTTTAATTACACAGCCCATTTCATAGATAGGAAGCCGGTTTTTACAAGGATTCCTTAAAATCATTTGCGGCTTTTAAACCAAAGGCAGGCTCGGCGCTCATAACTGCTCTGTTTATTGCTTTTGCCATAACTTGAGCCGAAATTTGAGAAAGTGCATCTACGTTAACCTCTACTTCACCTGTTGACATCACAAATATTGTATCTCCATCTGCTGAAGTATGAACCGGATTAATAGCTCTGGCAAACCCATTATGGGCAATTTGAGCCATTTTATTTGCTTGATCCTTACTAAGCTTTCCATTAGTTATTATGCAACCTATAGTCGTATTTCCTGAAAACACATTTCTTGCTTGCCCTATTTCTTCTTGCATTATTCTCAAAGTGCTATCAAGGCTATTTTTATCTTCTGATAAGATTCCGGCAAGAGTTTTACCTGTCTTTACGTCAATAACGTCTCCCAATGCATTTACAGCTACAATTGCTCCTATTTTTACATCTCCTAATGAAACAGCATAAGTACCTAAGCCTGACTTCATCATTCTTTCCATACCTAAATACTTACCTACCGTAGCTCCTGCCCCTGCTCCTACGTTTCCTTCACCTGGATTATTTTCTTCAGAGCTTACACAAGCCTTGTAACCCATCTCTTTATCAGGTCGTACCTTAGGATCTCCTACAACTAAGTCAAATAATGATGCTCCACAGACTATTGGAACAACTGCCACTCCCACATCAAAGCCTATGTTTTTTTCTTCAAGATAGCTCATTGCACCATCACCTGCAGCTAATCCATAAGCAGAGCCTCCCGATAGCATTACACAGTGAATCTGCTGAACCATATTAACAGGCTTTAAAAGCTCAGTCTCTCTTGAAGCAGGGCCGCCTCCTCTTACATCTACTCCTGCAAAGGCTCCTTTTTCACAGATAATTGCAGTACAGCCTGTATCTTTATTTTCACTTTCCGAATGGCCAATTTTAAAGCCTTCAATTTCGGAAATTTTAATTTCTTTCATAATATACTCCTTTTAGAAAAGGGTGAGCATTGCTCACCCTTTAATTAAATCTATTAAATTACATAGAAAGCAGTGCAGGAAGAGCTTGTACAAGTGCAATTATTACACCGATAACTGCTTCTCCACCTAAGAGACCCGATGCTACGATTAAACCGTTTCCGCTCTTTTCAAAATCAGGTACAAACTTCTGAACTATGAATCTTGCTGCGCCACCTACGAAAGCTGTTAATGACAGATAGAATGGTAAGTAAACACCTAAACCAAGAGTCATAACGGGGAATCCAACAACGTAGAGCAAAGCTCCTCCAATAAGACCTATTATGAAAGATGTTAGATGTGGGATTCCTCCTACCATAGCTGCAACTGCTGCAGCTTGAGGTGCTACAAACATTTCTGGATTACCAAAGGCAGATGGTCCATAAGCTGTAAGGATTACATAGAATACTCCTACAGATACAAATGCACCTACTAAGCCTCCTATGGATTCTGCAATCCACTGAGCTTTAGGATCTGACTTTAAGATATAACCTGCTTTAAAGTCATTCATAACGTCTCCTGCAAGACCGCAAGAAATAGCAACTATTGCCGCTACAAAGAACGCTTCTGTCTGACCCATTGAAGATACTGCCTTTGCAGCAAGAAGCACGATAATACCAAATACCTCCATAGGGTTAATACCGGTCTGTCCAACCATCTGAGCAGACATTGCAGTAGCAAGCCATACACCAAGAATAGTGATAATGCTTGGTGCCACTCCCATTCCGGCAACTGTAGTAAACAGGAATGCTAAGATTACCATTACGATAGGTGCCCACCTTAAGCTGATAAAACCTTGGCCTAAAGCATCTTTACTAAACATTGGCCCGAAGATTTCCTTTGCCTTTGGCAAGATACCTTTCACAATAATACCTAAGCCTGTTCCTACCATAAGTCCAATACCAAGAGATGCTTTAATAGCAGCTGCTGTGCCGCCATCCCACCACCCCAGTTCTGTTCCACCTACTAAGATTCCAAAGTCACCTATAAGTGCACCTAAGAACCATACGCCTACAAAGATAGGGCCTACAACGTAGCCTACTCCAATAAGCATAGGAGACCACCAAATACCGGTTAATGAACCGTAGCCCATAAGTCTGGTATTAAGCCATGCTGCAGGAAATGCAGCAACCCAGTCTCTGATAAAAGTGAAAATAGCTGCAATACCCATTGATACGAACAGTGTGATGGATTTTTTACCACCTTCATCACCTACCATCAAGGTTTCAGCTGCAGCCTGACCCATAGGATAAGGCAACTGCTTTGTTTCTACGAAGTACTTCCTGATTAAAGCCGTAAAAATCAGCCCCAGGATTACTCCTCCAAGTACAATAAGCAATAGTCTTATGAAGCTTACATCAGCATTTGGATTAAGCATAAATATTCCCGGCAGAGTAAATGCTAATCCTCCAGCTGTCATGGCTCCTGCAGACATTGCTGTGTGAGTAACGTTGATTTCATTAATGTTTGTTTTTCCAAGAATCTTTAAAAAGAACATAGAAACCAAGGCTACAAAAATAATTGGCCATGGTAAGGCCCCCAGCTTCAAAGCAACATACATTGAACTCATGGTCAAAACAATGGCGCCTATAACACCAATTATCATGCCTCGAACTGTTAGTTGATCTTTGAAAGAAGCTGCATAGTTAACAGATCTCTTTTCTTCAGACATTCGTTCCCCTCCTTAATTTATCCTATATTATTAATCATAGTCTGTCAGAACTACGAAAGCCGGCTCATTAATCTTTTATATTCAATAATACCATCTATTATGGTAATGTCTACTTTTACATCCCTAATATTTTCTAAAGGATATTTTGTGAGATCCTCTGAAAGTACCGCCACATCTGCCAGTTTACCAGGTTCTATAGACCCTTTAATATCCTCTTCAAAGCTTGCATAAGCTCCGTTGAGAGTGTACATTTTTATAGCTTCAACCAATGAAATTTTTTGGTCTCCCATAATTACTTCACCGGTAACTCTGTCAACTCTGTTAATACAGGCATCAAGGATTTCCATTGAACCTATAGGTCCAGAAGGTGCATCGCTTGCAATGGAAGCTTTAACGCCGTATTTTATCATAGTCTTTAAAGCCATAAAATATTCCATTCTTTCCCCAAAATATTTTGTGTAGTTTCTTCCATTCCATGAAATAAAGCCGGGGTTTAAAGATGGGAAAAGATTCAGCTTAGCCATTCTTTCAACTAAATCCTCATCTACTATTGCTGTATGCTCTATTCTATGACGAAGGTTGGGCCTTGGGTTTTCTTTAAAAACTTTTTCATAACCTTCTACCATGAATTCTATAGCTAAATCGCCTACTGCATGAGCTGTGGCCTGACAGCCGTTATAGTTTAAATATTCAAGATAAGCATACACTTCATCTCTCTGCCACCCTAGGATATAAGGCATTAAAGGATCATGGGAGTATGGCTCCCTTGTAGCACAAGATGGTCCTGAAGAGCCACCGTCAATCATGAACTTTGAAGAGCCAATTCTAAAGTAGGAATCTCCTAAACCAGTTTCAAAACCTAATGATATAAACAACTCATTTTCTTCCAAAGAAAAAGGCTTCCCAAAGATACTGTGAATCATCATATATTCCCTAGGCTTAAATCTTCTTTCTTTACAAACTCTCTGCATCAATTTATGAGACAGCTTTCCAAACTGGCCTGCATCGTGGACTGAGGTAATTCCGTTTTCAAGAAGGAGATTGTTTGATTTATCAATAGCCTCTAGCTGCTGTTCCTCTGTATAAATTACTTTACTCCATAAAAGAAAGTGAGTATGGTCTTTTACTATACCTGTAAGCTTTCCATCCTTTACTTCTACTTCATTTAAAGGGTACTTTTCTGAATCCAAACTATCATAAACGCCGATCTCTTCTAAAGCCAGCTTGTTGTAAACAGAAATATGGCCGCAGGCTCTCATACATTGAACAGGGTTTAAGGGAGCAGCCTTTGTCAGTTCCTCTAAGGTTACGTGACGTTTTTCTAAAATACTGTTTTGGTCGTAGCCCATCATGGAAATCCATGCTCCCGGGCCCCTTTTTTTCGCAGCCTTTCTTACTAATGAAAGAATATCTTCAATTGAAGGACAATTATCATAAGATGTCTGGATAATTGCAGCATCCTCTGTATCTCCAAACAAACCGTTTAATATGGGATGATAGTGAGTGTCAATAAATCCAGGAACTACAGTTCTACCCTTAAGGTCAATAACCTCAGTTTCAAAGTCAATAAGCTCTTCAACTTCACTATTTTTACCAACAGTAACAATTTTGTTTCCTTTTATTAAAACCGCCTCTTTAATTTCATCTTTTTCATTTGCCGTAATAATACTGCCATTAATTAAGGCAAGTTTCTTCTCATTCATACTTTCTCTTCTCCAGAAATTTAATTAATTTAGTCAGCATCTCATTTATAGGGACATCTATACCCAAGTATTCTGCTTCCTTAACTAAAGCACCGTTAATCATATCTATTTCAGTTTTTCTTTTGTTTTCTATATCCTGAAGCATAGAAGACTTATTATGAGCAGTTTTTGAAGCCACTTCCTTAACATAGGAAAAAGGATCTTCCTGGCTCAGTTTAATGCCTTTTTTCTCAGAAACCATAACAGCTCCATTTACAGCCTTTTCCATAATTGACAAAAGTTCAGGATATTCTAAGAGTTTGCCGTTTTCTAAGCCTGTTATAGCAGTTAAAGGATTAATACCAATATTCACAATCAACTTGTCCCAAATCAAGCCCAGTATATTATTTGATATAACAGTTTCAAGGCCTGATTTAATAAAGTTGTCACTGATTGAAATTATTCTTTCAGATGCTTCTCCATTAAGCTCACCTATAACTGTCTTTCCAAATCCGGCGTGACAAATTTCTCCCGGCCCCATCATGTATGCACCGTGAGCCGTAGTACCGCCAAGGACTTTTTCAAAGCCTGCTTCCTCACCGATTATATCAACATTACCTAGACCGTTCTGTAAGGTTATCACACTTGTATTTTCATCAAATAAGTCTATGTTCTCTCTAACTGCACTTTCTGTAAGTGTGGATTTTACAAAGACCACAACTAAGTCACAAACACCTGCCTTTTTAGAATCAAGAAGACCTTTTACTTTTTCATATTTTAAAACCTTCTCACCCTCATGTACTAAAAGCCCTCTTTCATTGATTTTATCAATATGTTCTTTCCATACATCGATTAAGAATACTTCATTTTCTTCATTTTGAGAAAGCATAGCTCCGTAAAGAGACCCCATGGATCCTGCTCCTATAATTGCAATTTTCACCTGCATCACCTGCCTTACAGTTAATTAATACAATTTATCTAAAGTAACTTCCTTATTAAAGGAAAACTCAGGAGTTGGAAACTCCCCGGAAAGAGTTTCTTTATGAAAGTCGTTTAATGCATCTACCATAACTTTCCTAATATTTGCATACTGCTTAACAAACTTAGGCTTAAACTCACCGTACATCCCAAGCATATCTTGAGTAACTAAAACTTGGCAATCAACGTGAGGACCTGCTCCGATACCTAATACAGGCACCTTAACAGCTTCAGTTACAGCCTTTCCTACTACTGTTGGAACAGCTTCTAAAACCATGGAAAATACTCCGGCTCTTTCTAACGTTTTAGCATCCTCAATAAGCTTTAAAGCACTTTCTGTAGTGCCGCCCTGAACCTTAAAACCACCTACTGAAGTGGCAGTTTGAGGTGTTAATCCAATATGGCCCATAACGAGGATCCCAGCATTTACAATAGCTTTAATCCTGCTTTCCATCTCAATGCCACCCTCAAGCTTAACGCAGTCACATCCGGTTTCCTTAATAAGCCTAACTGCATTATGGACTGCCTGCTCATCTGATTCCTGATAAGCGCCAAAAGGCGTATCTCCTACAATAAAAGTATTTGGAGCACCTTTTACAACAGGCCTTATATGGTGAACCATATCCTCCATAGTAACAGGAGTAGTGCTGGAATAACCTAACATAATCATTCCCAGAGAATCGCCTACCAATATGATTTCCACATTTGATTCATCAATAATAGATGCCATAGTGTAATCATAAGCTGTTACGTAGCTGAACTTTCTGCCTTCTTCCTTGAATTTTTTGAAATCCATCACTGTCATTTTTGTCTTGTCTGCCATTTTTAATTCCCGCCCCTTCTTTAATCATTTAACGATATACTTAAGTTGTGAAACACATTTTGAACGTCGTCATTATCTTCCAATTCATCTATTATCCTTTTGAGTTTTTTCATATCCTCTTCCGTTTCAGGTTTTGTTTCCATGGAAGGTATGTAGGTTATATCAGCTTCTGCTAAGGTATACCCTGCTTCAGAAAGCTTGTCTCTAACATTATCAAAGTCCTGAGTGGAAGTGATTATTTCAAAGCTGTCATCATAGGTCATCAAGTCTTCTGCTCCATTTTCCAATGAAATATCCATGATATCCTCTTCCTTTATGCCCTCTTCTCTTTCAATTACTATAAGGCCTTTTTGCGCAAACATATAGCTTACACAGCCTGGACTTCCCAGATTACCTCCAAATTTATCCAGAATATGCTTAACAAAGGATGTGGTTCTATTCCTGTTATCTGTAAGCACATCTACCATTACAGCCACGCCTCCTGGACCATAGCCTTCTAAAAACCCTTGTTCATAGCTTTCCCCTGATAGTTCCCCTGTCCCCTTTTTAATGGCTCTCGTAATGTTATCATTTGGCATATTTATAGATTTAGCCTTATCTATAGCATGCTTTAAAGCCACATTATATAATGGGTCTCCCCCTGCTTTTGCAGCTACTGTAATAGCTCTTGCATATTTAGTAAATACTGCCGCCCTTTTCGTATCCTGAGCTTGCTTCCTTCCTGCAATGGTGCCATGTCTTCCCATAATGGACACCTCCTGTCCTTTAAATTTAAAATATCCAATATAATTTTCTCAGCCAGCCTGATCCTTTTCAAGGTTCTTGTGAGCCTGTGCCATCATAAGCTTGATTCTGTTAAGCTGATTTACAGTTGAGGCTCCGGGGTCGTAGTCAATTGCTATAACGTTGGCATCAGGATCTCTCTTTCTTAAGGCCTTCATC
>JAAZGD010000004.1 GCA_012511395.1 Clostridiales bacterium | reverse complement strand
GCATAAATGGCAATATTTCTGCCAAAAACGAAGGCGGAGCCGATGATAATCACTCCGTCCACATAAAGCAGTATTTGGCCTAAAGGCAGATAGGGGAACAAGTGCTTCTTCAGTATTTTTGCCACAGCATCCGTTCCGCAAAAGCTGTATACCCTCCAGAATACCAGGCCTACTGAGATTCCGCCGAAGACACCGCAAAAGATAGCTGCCAGAATAACATCGTTTTCCTCCAGAAGCTCAAAATGGAAGCGTTCGAAGACGAAGATTACGGCAGGATAAAGAATTGTGAGAAACATGATTTTCTTAACTTCCCTGAATCCGAGAAATATTGCCACCAGAACAATAATTATTAAGGAAAATCCATAATAAATTATGCTGAATTCCCTGCTTGTAAACTGCTTTACCACACTTGAAAGCCCGGTTACTCCGCCGCTTGTAAGGCCGTTTGGTATTAGTACCGCTTCCAGGGTAAACGCCCCCACGCAACAGGCTATAAGGGCTACAAGAGCATCTACTGCCAGTATTCTTATTCTCTCATTCTTTCCGCTTTTACCTTGTTTTGTTTTACTCATAAAACTATGCCTCATCTTTCTCATAAGGCTGTCCGTCAGCTTTTGGTGCCACTGCTTTTCCTACAACACCGATAAGTACTATAATAGTTGCCACATAAGGAACCATGGCAAGAAATTCACCGGGAACATCAAGACCGAAGGACTGAGCCTGAATTTGTATTGCAAGACATATCCCGAAGAAGAAGCTGGCCCCCATAGCTCCTATAGGATGCCATTTCCCAAATACCATGGCGGCAAGTGCAATAAAGCCTTTGCCGGCCACCATTCCTTCTCTGAAAAGTCCCACCGTTCCTATTGAAAGGCAAGCCCCTGACAGTCCTGCCAGGACTCCTGATAAGAGGACGCATATCCATCTTGTCTTATATACTCCTATACCCACAGTATCTGCCGCTTTCGGATGCTCTCCCACCGCTCTCACATGAAGACCCCAGGGAGTTTTCCAGAGGATGTAATAAGTTACAAAGGTTAATACAATAGCAATATATATGAAGGGAGTAAACTGTTTAAAGAGATCTCCTATAACAGGAAGCTTTTCCAAAACTCTTATGGGGTTTGAGGTAAGCATATCAGGGCAGATAGGCGTGGATCCTGACCTGTGCCAGATAAGCTCCAGAAAAAATGCCGTAAGTGCGGCAGCCAGTAAATTCACTGCCGTACCTGCTATAATCTGGTTTCCTTTAAGGTTTATACTTACAACGGCAAGCAGCGCTGCCATAACAATACCAAAGATAATTGCAGCCACCACTCCTATCCAGGCATTACCTGTGATGTGTGTAAACAGTACGGAGAAGAAGGCTCCGAATATCATAATGCCTTCTAACCCGATATTAACAACTCCGGAGCGCTCGGAAAAAACTCCTCCAAGTGCAGAAAGAAGCAGAGGTGTTGCAAGTCTGATGGCTGAAGCTATAACTGCGATTACAGTCACTCCGCTCATACTTCCCTCACCTCCTTGAACCTCGGTTTTCCTGCTCCTCTCTTTTTCTCAAAGTAAACGTTTATATATTTTAACAACAGTGCTCCTGCAACAAACACCAGGATTACAGCGGAGATAATCGCATTTATTTCCTTGGGAATACCTGCAAGCTGCATCTGCCTTGAGCCGTTATCAAGAATGCCAAAGAGCAAAGCCGCAGGAATACATCCTAAGGGATGGCTTAAGCCTACAAGGGCAACACAAAGTCCTGTGAATCCGTATCCGGGAAGCTCAGGTGACTGATTGACCATGTAAACAAGTCCCATGATCTGAATAGCCCCTGCAAGACCTGCTAAGCCCCCTGAAATAAACATGGCAAGGAAAGTGTTT
This sequence comes from Clostridiales bacterium, assembly GCA_012511395.1. GTDB lineage: Bacteria > Bacillota > Clostridia > Peptostreptococcales > Anaerovoracaceae > JAAZGD01. The sequence continues at coordinate 8,811 of JAAZGD010000004.1, read as the reverse complement.
TTCGCACTGCTAATGCCGCCATACTCGGAAGCCGTAGGATTAAACCCCACAGCCCTTATTTCATATCCCAGGGTAGTTTTAAATAGAATAAACCACATCAGAACTGCCACACCGATGGCAATAAATATTCCCGTATGGGCGCTGGAGTATCCAAAGGCAGGTATAATGACTTTTAATTTCATTAACCTTGCCGCCTCAGGCACTGCTACGGTATGACCTGAAGGAAGCTTGTCAAGAAGTCTTGAGGGATTCAGCAAGGTGCGCACCAAGTAATTGGAAAGATAAAGAGCGGTCCAGTTCAACATGATGGTAGTAATAACTTCATTGATGCCTCGCTTTGCCTTAAGAATCCCCGCAATTCCACCCCACACCCCACCTACCAAGGCTCCTGTAATCAAGAGGATTGGCACAAGAATGAAATGAGGAAGTCCTTGAAAAGACCAGGCGACGCCTACTGTAGCAATTGCCGCCACCACATACTGGCCTTCTCCACCTATATTAAAAAGACCGCAGCGAAACCCTATGGCTGCTGCAAGGCCTGTCAACAGAATAGGTGTCACTTTATACAAAGTCTCTCCAAAGCTTGGAAGAGATGCCAGGCTTCCCTTAAGCAATGCGGCATAAGCAGTTAAAGGATTGCTACCTGCCAGCATAATACAAAAGGCGCCTACTACAAATCCTACCAGAATTGCAACGAGAGGCAGTTTTAAAACAGACCAGACATTAAGCAATCTTGTTTTCATTATCTGCTTTTCCTCCTTCAATTGCTTCTTCCATGGAAGCTCCGGCCATCATCAATCCCAACTGCCTTTCCGTGGCATCTTTTCCCTCCACAATTCCCATTATTTCTCCCTGGTAGATTACGGCTATTCTGTCTGCCAGATTCATTACCTCATCAAGCTCCAGGGAAACTAAAAGCACCGCTTTGTTGTTATCCCTTTGCTCAATCAATCTGTTATGAACAAATTCTATGGCTCCCACATCAAGCCCTCTCGTAGGCTGGCTTGCAATCAAAAGCACAGGGTCCTTATAGAATTCTCTTGCAATGATGGCTTTCTGCTGATTTCCTCCTGAAAGAGATCCGGCAGTTACATACTCATTTGGAGTTCTAACATCGTATTCAGATATTAAGGTTCTGGCATGCTCGTTAATTTTAGCGTAATTCATTACTCCCTTTCTGGCAAAAGGCGGGCAATAATGGTACCCCAGTATCAAATTTTCAGCAAGAGTGTTTTGAAGTATAAGACCTCTCTTATGTCTGTCTTCAGGAATATGCCCCACGCCTGCCTCCAATACTTTTTTAGGCTTGTTGCCTGTAATATCCTTCCCGCATAAAGAGACTTTACCTGAAACGGTTTTCGTAAGTCCCGTCAATGCTTCCACCAGTTCCTTCTGCCCGTTGCCGTCAACTCCTGCAACCGCAAAAATTTCTCCTGCTTTCACATCGAAGGATATTGATTTAACAGCATCGTATTTTCTCGTATCTTTAACCACGAGGTTTTCTATGAAAAGGATAACATCTCCGGGAGTTTTATCCTCTTTATCTGAAGTAAGCTTAACTGACCTGCCCACCATCATTTCCGCAAGCTGATCAATGTTTGTATCTTTAGTTTTTAAGGTATCTACTATTTTCCCTCTTCTGATAACAGTAACCCTGTCGCTCATGCTCAATACTTCTTTCAGTTTATGGGTTATAAGGATAATGGATTTGCCTTCCTGAGTAAGGTTTTTAAGGATCACTCCCAGCTCATCAATTTCCTGAGGAGTAAGCACAGCTGTGGGCTCATCAAGAATCAGCACCTCGGCTCCTTTATGGAGAGTTTTCAAAATTTCCACCCTTTGGGACAGGCCTACGGAAATATCCTGAATCAAGGCATTGGGGTCAACCTTAAGTCCAAAATTATCAGACACCTCTTTTACTGTGTTTCTGGCAGTTTCCATGTCAAGGTATAAACCATTTGCTTTTGAAGGCTCACTTCCAAGAACTATGTTTTCTGTAACAGTAAAATTTTCCACCAGCATAAAATGCTGGTGAACCATACCGATACCTAAATTTATGGCATCGTTGGGGCCTTTAATATCCACCTTCTCTCCATGGAAATAAATCTCTCCCGAAGTTGCCTGATAAAGGCCGTAGAGAATGTTCATCAGGGTAGTCTTTCCGGCGCCGTTTTCACCTAAAAGTACATGGATCTCTCCCTTTTCCAGATCGAAATTCACCTTGTCGTTGGCAACGACTCCTGGGAAAACCTTTGTGATGTTCTTCATCTCTAAAACTTTTGGCAAATCCTTTTTCCACCTGCCCTTCATATTTCAAAAATTAAGTCCTCCTACCGCCGTTTTTTGTGCATAAAAAGACTTAATTCCTGAAGACTTCTTTTTTATCATAAGGTCAGGCAGAATGCCTGACCTTATGATTAGTATTATGTTTGTGGGCTGTTAAAGTGAAAAGTTAGCGAATGTATTTGCGTCATAAGGTACTTCGAATTCGCCGTTAACTATTTTTTCTTTCCACACTTCTATCGAAGCAAGAACGTCAGCCGGCAGATTGCCTGCCTCATCACCTGCGCCGATACCTTCATCAGCCAAAGAGAATACGTATCCACCGCCCTCGAATTCTCCGTCTACAACCATTTTAATAGCGTTGAAGGTTGCTACATCCACTCTCTTAATCATGGAACAAAGAACGTGGTCAGGGTCAAGTGCAGATTGATCCTGGTCCACACCGATTGCCCAGAAATCCTGCTCGCCGGCAGCCTGAATTACACCGATTCCGCATCCGCCTGAAGCATGGTAAATAACATCAGCGCCCAGCTTGTTCTGAGCAAGTGCATTTTCTTTACCTAAAGCAGAGTCGGAGAAGGACTGGGTGTAGTTAATAAGAACTTGTGCATCAGGATTTGCGGCCTTAACGCCTGCCTGGAAACCAAACTGGAACTTCTCAATTAACGGAAGCTGAATTCCTCCTACAAAACCGATTACATTGGACTCGGTCATGGCTGCTGCAGCAACGCCTACAAGGAAGGAACCTTCCTGCTCATTGAAGGTCAGGTTCAAAATATTTGGTGCTTGGGCATCTGCAGAGTCAACAAGAGCAAAGGCCTGATCAGGATACTGTTCAGCACCCTGCTGAGTTGCTTCTGCCATCAGGAATCCATTGCAGATAATAAGAGCAGCCCCTGCCTCTACAGCTGCAGAGATGTTGGGGAGATAGTCATCTGAGGTTGCAGATTCAATTACCTGAATTTGCACGCCCAGTTCAGTCTCTGCTCTTTGGAATCCTGCCCATGCAGAGTCGTTAAAGGATTCGTCTCCAAGACCGCCTGTGTCAGTAATGAGGACTACGAGAGGTCCTTCCTCCACTTCAGCACCGCCGCCACAGGCGACCATGCCAAATACGAGAAGAAGGCTTAATACGATAGCTAATGCTTTTTTCATTTCATTCCTCCTTTAAGTTCAAATTTTACAACTTCCTTATAGTATAAATATATTATAGGCTTAAACATCATGCAAATAAAGAAAAAACATTTAACCCCAAAGCCTAAATATATTAAGAACGGGATTCTCATGGCTGCCCATAAAAATCCCGCTTACTATTAATTTAATATTTCGCAGCCCTCAAAGTTCACGTGGTTTAACTCTTCCTTGTCTGCGCTGATGCTGACCACGAAATCCAGCTCATGGACTATGGATATGTCCTTTAATCTCTCAATAAATTCTGCCAGATCCGGAATCTCAAAATCAGCGTGTCTTAGAATTCCATCAATAAAAATCAGTTCCAAGTCGTGGTCCCCGCTTATTACCCCATAGAGGAACCCTATATATTCATCGCTGTTTGTAATATGAGGGAATTCCTCCATACTTATAAAGCGAATATTGTAATTTAAGTCGTACATAAGTCTTGTGTCTGTATCGATGAAAACGATAGTGCCGTCAATGTTTGAAACGGCTTCGTTAGCATAATCTACCATCATCTTTGTTTTGCCGGACCCTTTATGTCCAACCAGCAACTTAACCATCTTAACCGCCTCCCTTATTTACAACTTCACATTTTATTAATTATACACTTAAACTCCCCTTCTCGGCAACACGAAGTTGCCCGCAGGCTCCATCAATTTCCTTTCCAAGCTGTCTTCTCACTGTGGCTTCAACGCCAAAACCCTTTAAAAACAGCGCAAAATTCTCTGCCTCAGACCTTTCTGTACCCTTATATCCACTTTCTTTTACAGGGTTCAAGGGTATCAAATTCACATGGCAGAGCATGCCCTTCAAAAGCCGGGAAAGTTCTTCCATATCCTTTTGGCTGTCGTTAACACCTTTAATAAGAGCATATTCGAAGGTTATCCTTCTTTTCGTTTTCTCTGAATAATCCTTTGCCGCATTTATTACTTCACCTACAGGGTACCGTTTATTTATAGGCATAAGCATGGTTCTTACTTCATCTTTTGCACTGTGAAGGGATATGGCAAGATTAACCTGGGGGAAATCTTCCCCAAACCTTTTTATCATGGGTACAATGCCCGCTGTGGAAACAGTCATATTCCTATAGCTCATATTCTTTCCCTTTTCTTCATGTAAAAGCCTTAAGAACTTGCTGAGATTTTCATAATTATCAAAGGGCTCTCCCATTCCCATAACCACCATATGGCCTATTCTTTCGCCTGTGATCCGCTCTGAGGAAATAACCTGGTCCGCCATTTCCCCCGGGCTTAAGTTTCTCACTTTACCGCCTATGGCAGATGCGCAGAATGTACATCCCATAAGGCAGCCCACCTGACTTGATACACAGACCGAAAGCCCGTACTTATACTTCATAACTACAGTTTCTATGGTCTCTGCGTCCTTCAACCTGAAAAGGATTTTATGAGTCCCGTCCTTTTCCGAGTACTGGTCTCTCAAAACCTCTAAAGTCCCTTCATGGAAGCCCTTCTCCAAAAGGCTGTTTAAAAGAGTTTTGGGTATGTTTTTAACAGACATAAAATCAGGTGCCCCCTTATAAAGTCCTTCAAAGAGCTGGACTGCTCTATAGGAGGGTTCTTTTAAAGACACCATGATTTCCTTTAACTCACTAAGATCGTAATCCTTAATGTTCATCATTTCTCTTTTCTGTTTTTGATCAGATTTCTTACATCTACAGCTTCATAGATGTCCTCCTCGAAATAAGGCGAATACGCCTTCAGCTGAGGTAAGGTTAAATCTTCAATATCCTTTCCTTCCTTGGAAAGGGCAAGCACCATCCTTCCTATTATCTCATGGCACTCCCTGAAGGGTACACCTTTTTTAACAAGATAGTCTGCGGCATCGGTTGCGTTCATATATCCTGTTTTTAAGTCTTTTTCCATCACCTCTTTATTGAAGGTTGCTGTGCCTATCATTTCCGTGAATATTTCCAAGGAAGCTTTAACTGTATCTACAGAATCAAATATAAGCTCCTTATCCTCCTGCATATCCTTGTTGTAGGTTAAGGGCAGGCCCTTCATTACAGTCAGCATGGCCATCAGATTCCCATATACCCTTCCTGTTTTTCCTCGGACCAGCTCTGCCATATCAGGGTTTTTCTTTTGGGGCATAATACTGCTTCCTGTGCTATAGCTGTCATCCAGCTCAATGTAGTTGAATTCAGAGGTGGAAAAAATTATGATCTCCTCTGAAAACCTTGAAAGGTGCATCATAATGAGAGAGATTATAAAAAGAAGCTCCAAAACGAAGTCTCTGTCAGACACTGCGTCCATGGGATTTTTCGAAAGCTCCCTAAACCTAAGCTCCTCCTTTACACTTTGTCTGTCGATATTGTAAGAGGTTCCCGAAAGAGCACAGGAGCCTAAAGGCATTACATCAGTCCTTTTAATGGAATCCTCAAGCCTTTCCCTATCTCGTAAAAACATCTCCCTATAGGCTGATAAATGCATGGTCAGCGTAACAGGCTGGGCTTTTTGCATATGAGTAAAACCGGGAAGAATGGTATCCCTGTTTTTGTCAGCAATGCTTTCAATCTCTTCCATGAGGCTGTCAAGGAGAGAGATAATTTCCAGGGTTTCGTCCTTTAAATACATCCTTAAGTCTGTAGCCACCTGATCGTTTCTGCTCCTTGCCGTATGAAGCCTTTTACCGGAATCTCCAATTCTTTCTGTAAGGATAGTCTCTATGGCCATGTGAATATCTTCATATTCATCTGTAAAGGAAATCTTACCCCCTAAAACTTCTTCCTTTATTTCCAGAAGACCTTTTTCTATAAGGGAGAAATCTCTTTCCGATATTATTTTTTGTTTTGCCAGCATTCTGCCGTGAGCAAGGCTTAGGTCAATATCCTTAAGCCAAAGCCTTTTATCTGTATTGATTGAAGAGTTGAATTTATCAGCAGATAAAGTCGCCTGCTTTGAGAACCTTCCTTTCCAAAGCTTCATTTTCAGTTGAGCCTCCTTCTCTTGCTTCCTTTTGAATTGCCCTTATCTTAAGGGGCAGGCTGAACAGGTTAATAAAACCTTCAGCGTCGCTTTGTTTATATACTTCATCCTTACTGAAGGTGGCAAATTCTTCACTGTATAAGGAGTAAGGTGAGCGTGTTGCCACTGAAACAGCGGAGCCCTTATAGAGCTTAACCCTCACATCGCCTTCCACCTGCTCCTGAGTTTTATTAACAAAGGCCTCAATGGCTTCCCTTAAAGGCGTGAACCACAGCCCATCGTAAACAAGCTGAGCCCATTTTTCAGCAACTATGTTCTTATACTGCATGGTGTCCCTGTCTAAAATAAGCTTTTCCAAAGCTTTATGCGCTTTATAAAGAATAGTTCCTCCCGGAGTTTCATATACTCCTCTTGACTTCATTCCCACAAGTCTGTTCTCAACAATATCTATAGTACCCACCCCGTGTCTTGAACCCATTTCATTAAGCTTTAAAAGCAAGGCCACAGGGTCCATGTCTACACCGTCTATTTTTGTGGGAATACCTTTTTCAAAGTGAATCTCCACGTAGGAAGGCGTGTCCGGCCCTTTTTCGGCAGGCACACTTAAGACATGTATGGAATCCTCATGCTCATTCCAGGGGTTTTCCAGATTCCCTCCTTCATGGCTTATATGCCAGATATTCTCGTCTCTTGAATAAATATTTTCTACAGTCTGATTGATTTTAACACCCCTTTGCTCAGCGTAGGCAATACAGTCCTCTCTTGAACAAAGGTCCCATACCCTCCAGGGTGCAATGATTTTTATCTGAGGGCTTAAGGCTTTAATGGTGGTTTCAAATCTTACCTGATCGTTTCCTTTGCCTGTACAGCCGTGAGCAATAATATATGCCCCTTCCTTTTGTGCCACCTCCACCAGCTTTTGAGCCATGAGAGGTCTTGCCATGGATGTTCCAAGAAGGTAGTCATTCTCATAGGCTGCCCCTGCTTTTAATGTGGGCCATATATAATCTGTAATAAACTCCTCCCTTATATCTAAAACATAGGCTCTTGATGCGCCTGTGTCAACGGCTTTGCGTCTTATGGCATCGAAGTCCTCCTTTTGTCCTGCATCAAGGCATACTGCAATCACTTCATAGTCATAATTCTCTTTTAACCAGGGAATAATAATTGAGGTGTCAAGCCCCCCGGAATAGGCAAGCACTACTTTTTCTTTTGCCATAATAACCAAGCCTCCTTTCGTATAATTGTTAAAATCCAAGAATGAAACATATATTACCATTAAATTGTTTCAATTACAAGAATAAATTGTAATAAATAACAAAAAATATCTAAAATATAGGGGGCATTCTTTGAATTAATACAAATTTTCTAAGATTATGGAGTAACTTTATGTATTTAAACTTGACACAAAGAGGTTCTTACCTTATCATTAAACCGTTAATACCTCATAAAAAAGACTGTGACGGAAACCAAAGTAGACCTTGCCTAAAAACCTTACAGAGAGTTTGGCAGAAAAGCTGAGAGCCCAACGGTGAAACAAGGATTGAATATCACTTCCTGAGTCTTTAAAACAATCAAGTGGTTCTCATTTTTTTTTGAGAACAATTAGGGTGGTACCGCGGTTAAATACAATCGTCCCTGGCTTAATAAGTTGGGGATTTTTATTTGAAAGGATTAAAGAGGAATGTTCAAACCACTGTCGCAAAAGCCCATTAAAGATGTGCAGCTTTCCCAAGCCCACCATTGGAAGGAAGAAGACCTTTTAACAAAGTGCATTACCACAAGAGAAGGCATGCCCTCCTTCATATTTTATGAAGGCCCCCCTACTGCAAACGGTCATCCCGGAATTCACCACGTTATGGCAAGAACTCTTAAGGATTCCGTATGTCGTTATAAGACCATGAAAGGTTTCAGAGTCAAACGAAAAGCAGGCTGGGACACTCATGGGCTGCCCGTTGAAATTGAAGTGGAAAAGCAGCTTGGCATGTCGGGGAAGCAGGATATCGAGAAGTATGGCATAAAAGAGTTTAATGAAAAATGCAGAGAGTCTGTTTTCAAGTATGAAGGACTGTGGCGCCAGATGACTGAGCGCATGGGCTTTCTTATAGATATGGATGACCCTTATATAACACTGAATAACGATTACATAGAATCAGGTTGGTGGATCATTAAGGAGTTCTTTAAAGCAGGCCTTATTTTTGAAGGTCATAAAATTCTTCCCTACTGTCCAAGGTGCGGAACAGGCCTTGCTTCTCACGAAGTGGCCCAAGGATATAAAGACATTAAAACCCTTACCATCACAGTAAAATTCAAAAGGAAGGATAAGGATGAATACTTCCTTGCCTGGACTACAACCCCCTGGACTCTTGCTTCAAACGTATCTTTAACAGTAGGAGCTGATATTGAT
>JAAZGD010000040.1 GCA_012511395.1 Clostridiales bacterium | reverse complement strand
CAAAGCTTATATAGTCTACACAGCCTAAACCCTCCAGAATGGAAATGCCTCCATAGGCAAAGTTTTCTGCACTGTTACAAGCATAAACAAAGGGTAGTTCAAGAACTAAGTCAACTGTAGCCTCAATTGCACTTCTTGCCCTCACCCATTTATCAAACAGAGCAGGCTCTCCCCTCTGAACGAAGTTGCCGCTCATTACGCACACAACCACATCGGCACCTGTTCGTTTTTTTGATTCCTCTAAATGATACAGATGGCCTTTATGAAAAGGATTGTATTCTGCTATAATTCCAAGAACTTTCATCTATTCATTAATTTTCTGCTTGAACCTTGCAAGCCAGTTCCTCTATTTCTTTTCTGTTCTGATAAAGTTTTTCATTGATCTCTATGAAGGTAGTCTCAATGCTCTCCATCATCTTCATAATGTGTTCCCCGTTTAGCTGATCCAGTTTTTCTTGGAGGTTGTACAAAACGCTGTCCACATAATTATATGAGGACATCTTTAATTCACAGGCATTATTTTCAGTAACCCTAATAATCTCATCAGCTCGCTGCTTTGCCTTTAGAGTAATATCATCATTTTCTATAAGGGTTTCAGCTTGGCGCTCTGCTTCCTTGATGATTTTTTCATACTCAATCTTGGCTTCTGAAAGAATGCGCTCCCTTTCACCCTTAATCCACTGAGCCTGCTGTATCTCTTCAGGCAGATCCAATCGAATCTCTTTAACAAGCTCTAATAGTTCATCAGGGTCCACTATTATCTTCCCTGCAAGAGGAACCGATGGTGCCGTATTAACTACTTCTTCAATCTCTTCAAGCAAATCGAAAATTTTCATTGTAATCCCCCGTTAATCTATCTTTTTTTTATCCAAGGCATCCTTAACAGCCTTTGGTACCAATCCTTCTATATCACCGTCCAAGCTGTGCACTTCCTTAACCAGGCTTGAGCTTAAAAAGCTGAGACTGGGCTTGGTCATCAAAAATATTGTTTCAACACAGCCATTATATAGTCTTGCGTTCATCTGAGCCATTTGGATCTCATACTCAAAGTCCATGGAAACCCTTAAGCCCCTTACTACCACATTAAAACCCTTCTCATTAACATAATCTGCTAAAAGACCTGAGAAGCTGTCCACAGATACATTAGGAAGGTGTTTAGTAACTGCTCTTATAAGGTCAACTCTTTCTTCTGCAGTAAAATATGATTTCTTGGAAACATTATTGATAACACCTATTACAAGTGTATCATGGATTTTTGCCGCTCTTTCAATTAAATCAAGATGCCCGTTTGTAAGTGGGTCAAAAGACCCTGCATAAAGTGCACTTGTACTCACATACAACCCTCCCTTTCATCGAAAAATATTATATCACAGTAAATTTTTGTTGTATATGCTCATTGAAGCAGTGCCGTACTTTTTACACTTAACCTTGGAAAATCCGTGAATATCTGAAGGAAGTTTTATGTCTTTTCTGTGCTCAATAATTAAAACCCCGTCATCTTTTCAAAGCTTCAAGTCTCCCATTACTTTAAACAAATGTTCATAATCCTTAAAAGCGTAAGGAGGATCTGCAAAGATAATATTAAAATCCCCGGAAAGCCTGTTTAATGAGCTTTCAAAGTCTCCTGCAAGGAGTTGATACTTATCTGTAATTTGAAGCTTTTTAAGATTCTCTCTTATGGTTCCTATACTGTCCCTGTTGTCATCTATAAATGCAGTAAATACGGCGCCTCTGCTTATAGCTTCAATGCCTATGGCCCCTGAGCCTGAAAAAATATCAAGAAACCTGCTTCCCTCAACTTCTTCTGTAAGTATGGAAAACAGAGCTTCCTTTACTTTGCCTGAAGTGGGGCTGATACAGGAATCTTTG
>JAAZGD010000039.1 GCA_012511395.1 Clostridiales bacterium | reverse complement strand
GAAAAATGGGAGGATGGAGTTCAGCTGATGTACGATGAGTACGGGAAAAGATTTAGAGAGATAGACAGGCTGGCTATCATCGGTACAGGATCGGCTCCCGGCCTCATATGTGTTGCGGCAAGAAAAGCCATGAACTATTTGGACACCTGCGAAACCATATACAATATTGTATATGAAGGTTTGGAGCCTGAAAGATTTTTGCCTTTCTGGTGGTCACCATTTACAGCTCTCTCTGATATGTCAGAAGATGCTTGGGCTTATGTAAATGGAGAGATTATAAGGACTACTCCTTTCAGTTTACCAATAACTAGAAAATACGATTACATGAGCGAGCCTGTAACATGTGTGGAACATGCCCATGATGAACCTGTTTACATGGGATTGAATGCTGATAAATTTTTCAAAGGTGTGAAAAATGCATATTTTAAATACGGCGGTGCCGGCATTGACTTCGCTAAACCTCTTTACAGAGCGGGACTTTTATCTCATGAGCCTGAAGATGTTAAAGGCGTCATGGTTGCACCTTTTGATGTGGTGCTAGAGCATCTGCCTCCTGCTCCAAAGTATCACCATGAAATTCAGGAAATCATAAATGAAGGGCTAGTTAATGAAGAAGGCTGTATGGTTGTAGAAGCCATAGGCATGAAGGATGGGAAAGAAATTACAGTTGAAATTCATGTTTATGCACCAGGTTTAGTAGAAGCTTTTGAAAAATCAGGGTTAACTGCAGAGATGTATCTTACAGGTCAAGGAGGCTCTCTCTTTACAAAATTGTTTGTGGAAGGTCTTTACACTCAGAAGGGTTTAATTTCATCGGATATGCTTTTACAGGATCAGGTAGACATATACCTTTCCTGGGCGGAGGCACTTGATATAACCATAGAAGTGAGGATAATAGAAGGAAGATATTAAAAGTTATTTTAGAGGAGAATAGTCAGGAGGTGTTAAATTGTCTGATCATAATCGGGTACATGGCGTAGCGGGGCTAAAAAAATATAATGTAAGGACTATTAATATAGTGTTTATGATTTATTGCCTTGTTGCTGCAGGAGCTTTCGGTATAGAAGAAATGATACCGGCAAGCGGTCCTGGGGTTACTCTCATAATGCTGATGGTATTCCCCTTTATATGGGCGTGGCCCATAAGCAGTATGGTTGCGGAGATGGGCGCAATTCTGCCCTCCGAAGGCGGAGTTTATGTATGGGTCAAGGAAGCTTACGGAGAATTCTGGGGGTTCCAGGCAGGATGGTGGAACACAGTATCAATTTATATTACAAACGGTATTTATGTGGCGCTGGTTGTAGGTTATTTGCGCCAATTTGTTGAAATGTCCGACTTCATGGGATTTGTGGTTAAAATCCTCATGATTGTAGTCTTTACGATTATCAATCTTTTAGGTATAAGGGAAGTAGGCTGGGTAAACACTGTATTGTCAGTCTGCATTCTAATAGGTTTCGCCGTTGTTGCCGTGGTTGGCTTTGCCAACTGGAACCACAATCCTTTCGAGCCTGTGGTGGCTCCTGAGATGACAGGATTTGAAGCGGTGGGCGGCTGTATAGCAATATGTATCTGGATGTATTGCGGATACGAGTGTATATCAAATATGGCAGGAGAAGTTACAAGACCTGAAGTAATTCCAAAGGGCCTTATTATCGCTATGCCCCTCATAGCCCTTACATATATACTCCCTACAATGGCCGGGTTGTCCTCTGTAGGCCAATGGGACCTCTGGGCAACAACAGGTGAAGGCAATGTGGGATATGCTACGGTTCTCACTCAGTTTGCCGGGCCTGCATGGGGAATAGGTTTCCTGGTTGTGGCAATTATTTCCCAGTGTGCAATATTTAACTCTTATCTGCTGTCAGGTTCAAGGGGCTTCTTCGTCCTTGCAGATGATCACTTATGTCCAAAGATCTTAGTAAAGGTAAGTAAAGGAAGAGGTGTACCTTACATAGGCATCCTATCCCTTGCGGCAGTAACCATGTTATTGGCCCAATACGACTTTGCAACTCTTGTTATGGCAGAGGTCGTGTTCATTCTGGCACTTTATATTATTCTTCCTCTTGCAGTTTTGAAATACAGAAAGATTAAACCTGTAAGCGAAAGAGGCGGAGTGTTCGTAATACCAGGAGGGAAAATAGGACTTTACTTCTGCTGCTGGATTGTGGTGATAATATCAGTACTTGCCCTTATGATCAACGGTACCGACTACTTCGTAATCGGGCTTTTGGGAATAACCACAGGACCTGTGGCTTACTTGTTCTTTAAATGGTTCTACGGAGGTATGTACAAAACTGAACCTGAAAGATTCCCTCTTAACAAAAAGACAAGGCTTGCCATGGGAGACCTCTTGAGATTTTCCTATTACTTCTTCGCAGTTGGCGTTGCGGCCGTCGTGGGAAGAGCATTCCTCATGTGGTTCGAAGGAGACTGGGGACCTGAGTATTACCTGGAAGAGTTTGAAGAAGGCTTTTTCTCAAACTTCGAAGGAATGCTTAATGCCCTTCTCATAGGAGGGATAATAGCTCTTGTCATTGCTGTCGTTCTATATGTAATAGGAAGGAAATCCGATCATATAGTGCCTCATTACACAATTAAAGAATAAAAGATACAGACAAGTCTTTAAAAAGCTCCTTTTAAAAGGGGCTTTTTCAGTTTAGCCCCCTGCAAAACGGGTATAAATTATGTCCCTTGTT
>JAAZGD010000038.1 GCA_012511395.1 Clostridiales bacterium | reverse complement strand
CTGTAATATTTTCTATACCCTCTCTCTCAATTTGAAGAGGCGTAACATTTCCATCCATCAGCACATTTATGAGAACAGCAGTTTTAAAGGCAGCATCAAACCCTTCTACATCCATTTTAGGGTCTCTTTCAATAAAACCTTTTTCTGTTCCTTTTTTTAAGATGTCACCGTATTCCCTTCCCTTGCCCATTTCATCAAGAATGAAATTGGTGGTGGAATTCAAGATACCTCTGAAGCCGGTCACCTCGCTCATCAAAAGAGTTTTTTCCACAAGATTAAATACAGGTGTGCCGTCCATTACAGCAGTTTCACAAAGAAATCTTACTCCCTTCTCATCTGCCAAAGCCTTTAATTCTTTATAGGAAAAGGCCGCCGGTCCTTTATTTGCAGTAATCACATGTTTTCCCTCCATCAAAGCCGTTTTCACATGATCAATTGCAGGCCGACCGTTTTCAGGATTAAGAGGAGTCAGCTCTATAAGCGCATCGTACTCAAGCATCTCAAGGGCCTTCCTTGCATCCATATGAATATTGGGCTTGGAAAAAACTCCATTTTTCTCTATTTCATTTAAAGCCAGACTTAAATCTATGCCTAAAGGCTCATAAATTGAACCCCTTGACAAGGTCATTATGCCTGTAACCTTCACCTGGGTTTTGAATGCTTTTTCAATTTCTTCCTGTTTTGAAATCAATAGCCTGGTGAAAGCCTTGCCTGCATTTCCAAAGCCCAAAACAAAAAGTCTTAACTTTTTCATCTCCTTCTCCTTCCTGCCGTCATGCTTTAAGTATATCACATGTATTTATTCAAGTACAAAGGCCCTTTGAGTCTGCCTAATAATTGACAATGGTAGCCTCTATGCTATAATTTACTTGTGACAAAGTTACATTTGTTTCAAGGTATTATTTTTTATTTATATTTAAGGAGGACTTATTATGGGTAGGAAAATCCCAATGTGGCAAGTGCTGTTGGTATTTGCATTTACCATAGCAGCACTAATCTACTCCATGTTCGGTACAGACTATATGGAATTACATATTCCACTTATTTGTGCCGCTTGCGTAGCCGGCATCGTTGCCGCTCTAAATGGCTACAAGTGGAGCTTTCTCGAGGCAGGAATCCTAGCTTCCATCAACCGTTCCATGCAGGCTATGCTCATTCTTATGTGCGTAGGCTCGCTTATCGGATCTTGGATAGCAGTCGGCGTTGTGCCAGCTATGATTTATTATGGCTTAATGATCTTAAAGCCTGGCATATTCCTGTTTGCAGGTTGTTTAATCTGCTCTATCGTATCTCTTGCAACCGGTTCATCCTGGACTACTGCCGGCACCATCGGAATTGCTCTTGTTGGTGTTGGAATGGGTCTTGGCATTAACCCAGCAATGACAGCTGGTGCTACTGTTTCCGGAGCATACTTTGGAGATAAAATGTCTCCTCTTTCAGACACCACAAACCTTGCCCCTGCTATTGCAGGATCAAACTTGTTTGACCATATCAGACACATGATATGGACTGT
>JAAZGD010000037.1 GCA_012511395.1 Clostridiales bacterium | reverse complement strand
GTGATGGTATATGTGGACTCACCTATGGCAAAAACTGCCACAGAAGTTTTCAGAAGAAATGTTCAAGTCTTTGATGAGGAGACAAGAGCATACATCTTAAGAGGAGATAACCCTCTGGATTTTAAAAACCTTAAATTTACAAGATCTGTGGAGGAGTCACGATTTCTGAATACAGATACTGCGCCTAAAGTAATAATTTCTGCCAGCGGAATGTGTGAGGCCGGCAGAATAAGGCACCACCTAAAGCACAATATTTGGAAAGGAAAGAATAGCATAGTTTTCGTTGGGTATCAGGCGGAAGGCACTTTAGGAAGGAAGATTCTTGATGGGGCAAAGGAAATAACCCTCTTTGGCGATAAGATATATGTTAATGCCGAGATTTATGATCTGGAAGGCTTTTCAGGTCATGCAGACAGGGACGGCCTTTTAGATTGGCTTTCCGGCTTTGTGAAGGAACCTAAGAAAATATTTCTTGTACACGGCGAGATGCAGGCAAAGATTGACTTTGCAGAGTATGTGAAGGAAAAGCTGGGCTATACATGTAAAGTAGTTAAAACTGACAGCATATATCATCTTGACAGCGACGAGTTTCAGACTGTGGAAGAGACATGGGAAGATATGGTGGATAAGGAAGGCTTTGAAGAAATAAAAGACAGGGTGGACAAGGTTTTGGAAGCTCTGGAAGACGCCGCTTTAGAGCCTAACTTAAAGATCGGAAAAGAATTTGATCACCAAAGGGTAGCTGACATCAAAAACCTTCTTCTGGCTCTTGAAAAGGATGCCATTAACTTACGGTCCCTGGTTGGAGAAAAGCATGATAATACCATGGAGCTTCCTCAGGAGACGGAGAAAATATAATGGCCCAAGGACTCAACAAAATTGTAATAGGAATTGCAGGAGGTACAGGCTCCGGTAAAACCACCTTGATTGAAAGGATTCAAACTGAGTTTAAAGAGGGCATAGTAGTACTGGCCCATGATTATTATTATAAAGACAGAAGCGAGCTTGAATTGAAGGAGAGGGAAAGATTGAATTATGATCATCCTGATTCCTTCGAAACAGACCTTTTAATAAACCACATCAATAAGCTTAAAAACGGCGAATCTGTTTTCAGACCTGTATATGACTTTACCATTCACAACAGAACAAAAGAAAAGGTAAAAGTTGATACTGCCGATGTTATAATCGTGGAAGGCATTCTTATTTTTGAGAATCGGGAATTAAGAAATCTGTTCGATATAAAGATCTTTATAGACACAGATGCAGATGTAAGGATAATCAGAAGAATACTTAGGGATGTGAAGGAAAGGGAAAGAAGCCTGGATTCCATAGTAAACCAGTATATGTCCACAGTTAAGCTGATGCATGAACAGTTTGTGGAGCCAAGCAAAAAGTATGCGGATATCATAGTTCCGGAAGGCGGCTTTAACACTGTGGCACTGGAGATGATAAACGAAAGAATCCACGCACTTTTAGAGAAAAAATAGCTCTAATTATTTCAATTATTGTGTTATAATGCATAGGCATTATACAGAATACAAAATACATAAATATACTAAATGAAACTGAATGGAGGAAGAAAATGTTAAGAGACGCATTACCTAAGGTAAATATGCCCTTACCGGGTCCGAAAGCACAGGAGGCTATTAAAAGAAGAGAAGCCTGTATGCCTGATGCCATTAAGTGCGGATACCCCCTGGTGATTAAAAGGGGCGAAGGCGCCATGTTTGAGGATGTGGACGGAAACATCTTTTTAGATTGGGTTGCAGGTGTAGGTGTTTTAAATATTGGATATTCACATCCAAAGCTCATAGAGGCAGTTAAAGAGCAATCTGAAAAATACTTTCATGCCATGATGAACATTACGACTCATGAAAGATATTTGGAGTATGCAGAAAAAATCAATAAAATCGCTCCTGTCAGAGGAAAAGAAAAGAAGACCATGTTCGTTAACTCAGGGGCAGAAGCCGTTGAAAATGCGGTAAAAATCGCAAAAAGTGTTACGGGAAGGCCTAATGTAATAGTATTTACAGGAGCTTTTCACGGAAGAACCATGCTTACCATGACCATGACAGGTAAAAGCGCTTACGCTGTTGGAATGGGACCATTTCCAAACGGAATCTTCAGAGCGGAGTTCCCCAATCTTTACAGAAGGCCAAAAGGCATGACAGAAGAAGAGGGAGTTAAGTTCTATATTGATAAAATCAAAGCACTTTTCATAGAAGGTACACCTGCAAAGGATGTGGCCTGTATAGTATTTGAGCCTGTTCAGGGAGAAGGGGGATTTGTACCTGCACCTTTTGAATGGGTGAAACAGCTGAGAGAGCTTTGTGACGAAAACGGTATAATGATGATTGCAGACGAGGTGCAGACAGGATGGTCAAGATCAGGAAAGATGTTTGTTTCCGAGTATTACAAGGAAAAAGGCATGGAGCCGGATATTATTGCTACAGCTAAATCCATGGCAGGAGGACTTCCAATATCCTGCGTAATGGCAAGCAAAGAAGTGATGGATAAAGTAACTGCGGGAGTAATAGGCGGCACCTACGGCGGGAACGCTTTAGCCTGCGCTTCCGGTATTGCAGTGCTTGATGTAATGGTTTCAGAGGATTATCCTGCAAAAGCCCGTAAAATTGCTGAAATCTGCATGGACAGGTTCAACAAATGGAAGGAAAAGTATTCCTTCATAGGCGATGTGAGAGCAATAGGAGCTATGATGGGAGTTGAGTTCGTTAAGGATAAGGAAACAAAAGAGCCATATCCTGAACTAGTAACTCAGATTGTGAACAAGGCAGTACAGAAGGGATTAGTCATTGAAGCAGCAGGAACATATAACAACGTCATAAGATTCCTATCTCCCCTATGCGTAACAGAAGAACAGCTTTTAGCCGGATTGGCAATTTACGAAGAGGTTCTTGACGAACTGAATAAATAGAAGAAAAAAACAAAAACTTGAAGAACTAATAAAGCTGTGAGCAGCTCCAAGGCTGTTCACAGTTTTATGAAAAGAAAGGATTAGGAGGAAGACATAATGAGCGACTTCAAAGAGCTTAAACCTGTACTTGATAAATATGGTAAGGTACCTGGGAGCCTAATAACAATACTGCAGCAGACTCAGGACATTTACGGATATTTGTCCAAGGAGGCCATTGAGCATATCTCTTTGGCAACAGGTATTAAAGCGGCAAAAATTTATGGAGTAGCCACCTTCTATGCCCAATTTAGACAGAGTCCTATAGGTAAATACCTTATTATGATGTGTAAGGGAACTGCCTGTCATGTTAATGGGGCCGATTTTATTGAGGAAGCGATTATGGAGCACTTGGGTATTAGAGATGGGGAAACCACCGAAGACGGGATTTTCACCTTAAACAATGTGGCATGTCTGGGATGCTGTTCACTGGCACCTGTCATGATGGTGAAATCAAAGGACGGTGACGAGACTTACGGCAACCTAACTAAGGATAACGTAAAGAAAATCTTAAACGAGATTAAATCAAGGGGACAGGAGGTGGAAGCTGCATGCGGATTGTAGTAGGACAGGGAAGTTGCGGAATAGCAACAGGTGCAAAGAAAACTGCATCTGAGTTGGAAAGACTCATTAAAGAAAAAGATCTTAACATACAGGTGGGAACTACAGGATGCGTGGGCACATGCTATCTTGAACCTATTGTAGATATATATGATGATGATAACAACCTGACCAGATACGTTAAGGTTCAGCCTGAAGATGTAGAGAAAATTATGGAAAGCCATTTCTCCTGCGAACTGGGAAAGGATTCCTCTCACTGCATTACAAGAGCAGATGAAGAGGTAATCGAAAAGCAGAAGAGAGTGGTTTTAAGAAATTGCGGAGTTATAGACCCTGAAAACATTGATGAATATATTAATGCAGGAGGCTATAAAGCCATAGAAAAAGTATTTAAGGAAATGACACCTGAGGATGTTATTGAAGTGATGAAGGTGTCAGGCTTAAGAGGAAGAGGCGGAGCAGGATTTCCCACCTGGTTCAAGTGGAATGCAGCCCGTCAAAACAATGCTAAAACAAGGTATACAGTGTGTAACGCTGACGAAGGGGACCCCGGTGCATTTATGGACCGTTCAGTTTTGGAAGGAGATCCTCACTCCCTTATTGAAGGTATGATGATATCAGGCTTTGCCATGGGAGCAAACGAAGGCGTTATTTATTGTAGAGCAGAATATCCATTGGCAATTCACAGACTTGAAAAAGCTATCGAACAGGCAAGGGAGAAAGGCTATTTAGGAAAGAATATCTTAGGCTCAGGTTTTGACTTTGACTTAAGGATAAAAGCAGGAGCCGGTGCATTTGTGTGCGGTGAAGAGACTGCTTTAATAGCATCCCTTGAAGGTGAAAGAGGAATGCCCAGATTAAAGCCTCCCTTTCCTGCATCAAAAGGTTTCTGGCAGCTGCCCACAAACATTAATAACGTGGAGACCTTGGCAAATGTGCCCTGGATTATCGCTAACGGAGGCGAAGCTTTCGGCTCCATGGGGACTGAGAAATCAAAGGGAACAAAAGTATTTGCCCTTGCGGGAAAGATTAAAAAAGGCGGTCTTGTGGAAGTGCCTATGGGAATGACACTTGAAGAGATAATCTTTGATATAGGGGGCGGCATAAAAAACGATAAGAAGTTTAAGGCAGTTCAGATGGGCGGCCCCTCAGGAGGTTGTATTCCTGCAGAGCTGAAAGATACTCCTGTAGATTATGAGAACATAGGAAGAATCGGTGCCATCGTAGGCTCAGGAGGTATGATCGTAATGGATGAAGACACCTGCATGGTGGATATGGCAAGATACTTCCTTGACTTCACAAGAAAAGAGTCCTGCGGCAAATGTAACTACTGCAGACTTGGCACAAAGAGAATGCTGGAAATTCTTGAAAGAATAACTGAGGGTAAAGGAAGAGACGGAGATATAGAGCTGCTGGAAGAATTGGCTTCCAAGGTAAAGGACGGCTCTATGTGCGGCCTGGGACAGACAGCTCCAAATCCTGTCTTAACCACCATTAAGTATTTTAGAAATGAGTATGAGGACCATATATATAATCATACGTGTACTGCAAAATCCTGTAAGGCTCTCTTTGAGTTTTTCATCACAGATAATTGTACAGGCTGTACGGTATGTGCAAGAAACTGTCCTGTCAACTGTATATCAGGTGAGAGAAAACAGCTTCACGTTATAGATCAGACCCTTTGTACAAAGTGCGGCAAGTGCGAAGAGGTCTGCAGATTCGATGCAGTTAAGAGAAGGTAGAAAGGAGGAATGGAAAATGAACAAATTCAGATTGAATATTGACGGAAAAGAAGTAACGGGTTTTAGCGGCCAGACAATTTTGGACGTTGCAAAAGAGAATGACATTTTCATTCCTACCTTGTGCTTTGATGAAAGAATGGATATTTACGGAGGCTGCGGCCTCTGTGTATGCGAGGTAGAAGGAAATCCAAAGCTTGTTAAAGCTTGCGCTACAGAGATTGCTCCCAATATGGTAGTAAGGACAAAAACAGAAAGAATAATTGAATCAAGAAAGACAAATCTTGAGCTCCTTTTAACCAATCACGTGGGAGATTGCAGACCGCCTTGCGTGTTGGCATGTCCTGCAAACTGTGACTGTCAAGGCTATGTGGGCTTAATTGCAAACGGTGAATATGCGAAAGCGGCAGAATTAATAAGAGACACCATTCCGCTTCCCGGAGCTTTAGGAAGAGTATGCCCTCATCCTTGTGAGACTGCCTGCAGAAGAGGTCTGATAGATGAACCTATTGCAATCCAGTACTTAAAAAGGTTTGCGGCAGAAGCGGGAGGAGTTTCTCAGGAGGACTTTATTCCTGAGATGGCAGAAGATACAGGTAAATCAGTAGCCGTCATAGGGGCAGGCCCCATGGGACTTTCAGCTGCATATTACTTAAGAATATTAGGCCATCATGTTACCATCTTTGAAGCCATGCCAAGAGGCGGCGGTATGCTTAGATACGGCATCCCCGAATACAGACTTCCGAAGGAAGATCTGGAATGGGAAATCGGTGTTATTGAGAAGATGGGTGTGGATATTATCTACAACACTAAAGTAGGAGTTGACATTCCTTTTGAAACAGTAAGATCAGATTACGATGCAGTCCTCTTAGGAATAGGAGCCTGGGTAAGCACAGGCGTCAGCTGTAAAGGAGAAAATGCCAAAGGCGTTATGGGAGGAATAGATTTCTTACGGAAGGTTGTGAGAAACGAAGAAGTAAAAATAGGCAAAAAGGTAGCTATTGTAGGCGGCGGCAACACCGCTATGGATGCTGCAAGAACAGCTGTAAGGCTGGGTGCTGAAAAAGTCTACAACATCTACAGAAGAACGAAGGATGAAATGCCAGCAGACATGGTGGAAATCGTGGAAGCAGAAGATGAAGGTGTAATCTTTAAGAACCTGACAAATCCTTTGGAGATTTTAACGGATAAGGACGATAACGTTACAGGTATGGTGCTTCAGGTTATGAAGCTTGGAGAACCTGACAGCTCAGGAAGAAGAGCACCTGTTCCTGTGGAAGGCAAGACTGAAAACCTGGATGTGGACACTGTAATCCTTGCCATAGGCCAGGCAGTTGATGCATCCTTGTTCCATCTTGAAAAGACCAGAAAAGGCGGCATCGCCTATGATGAAAAGACATTCATGACAAGCATGGAAGGAGTCTTTGCAGGAGGTGACTGCGGCAATGACAAGATCTCAATTGCAGTGGAGGCTATTGCTGATGCAAAGAAAGCTGCTTATGCCATAGACAGCTATTTATGGGGCGAGAAGTATGTTTACGAAAAGCCCTACTGTGTAACAAGGGACGACATAACAGAAAAAACCTTTGAAGACAGGGAGGAAGAATGCAGACCTAAGATGACTCATCTTGAAGCAAAGGAAAGAAAAGGCAACTTCATTGAAATAGTAAAGGGCTACACTGAGGAAGAAGCAGTTTATGAAGGGTCCCGTTGTCTTGAGTGCGGATGTAAAGATTACTTTGAATGCAAACTTATAGATTTTGCAAGAGACTATAATGTGGAGCCTGACAGAATGGCAGGGGAGATAAACGATATTGTCTTTGAAGACGATCACCCCTTCATAGTAAGAGATCCAAACAAATGTATTCTCTGCGGACTTTGTGTAAGAGTCTGCGATGAGGTTATGGGAGTAGGAGCCTTAGGATTTGTAGAAAGAGGCTTTGACACCGTGGTTAAGCCTACCATGGACAGACCGCTTCTTGAATCAGGCTGTATTTCTTGCGGTCAATGCGTAAGCGCATGTCCTTGCGGTGCTTTACAGGAGAGGCAAACAGTTATTAAGGAAGTGCCTGTGGAAACAGACAAAGCTTCCACAACATGTGCTTTCTGTTCAGTTGGCTGCACATTTACCCTTGAAAGCCACGGCGGCATGCTAATTAAAGCAGACCCTGACCATGAAGGGCTTGTTAACAAAGGTCTGGGATGTGCTAAAGGAAAGTGGGGATTTGACTGTGCGGTCCTTGACGGAAAGCTGGAGACGCCCCTCATTAAGGAAGGTAAATCCTTTAAGCCTGTTTCCTATGAAGATGCATTAATGGTAACTGCAAAGAAGCTGCAGGCCATAGGCGCTAAATACGGTAAAGACTCTGTTGCAGTAGCAGTTTCCGACAGATACACAAACGAAGAAGCTTACGTAATGAAAAAGCTGGCAGAAACTATGGGTGCAAGGGTAATGACCTTTAACAGAAGAGAAAACGGGCTTAAGAACATTGTGGGCATGGACAGCTCTCCAAACACCATAGATGAGCTTCAGTCCACAGATATGATCTTAGTAACAGGATTCATGGCAACAAACACTCCTGTAATTTACTTAAAGATAAGGGAGGCTGCGAAAAAGGGAGTTAAGGTGGTGCTCTTAAATCCAAAGGGCTTTGAAAACGGGTTCCCCTTTGCAAGTGATGTGGTTTATACGAAAAACAATCTTGAGCCTTTAAAGGAAATAGCAAAAGCCATTTTGAATGAAGGCAAAACCAGCAAGGACGAAGGCTTTAATGACTTTGAAAAATCCTTAAAAGATGTGAAGGTTTCAGACAAGATGGGAAAAATTGCAAAAATGTACTTGGAGAGCAAAAAAGCCATGATAGTCTATCAGCAAAATGTCCTATCGGTTAAAGGAGCAGAGCTTGTAGGTGAAATTGCAGCTTTATCAGGTCATCTTGGTTCACCAAGAGACGGCATTCTCATGGTAAGGCCAAAGAACAACTCTCAAGGACTTGTGGATATGGGCATAACAGAAGGTGAAGAATCACTGGAGGGCGTTAAGGCCATGTTGATCTTTGGTGAAGATCCGAAAACTCCCCTTAAAGGTTTGGAGTTTCTTGCAGTATCTGATACCCACATGACCAAAACCATGGAAAAAGCAGACGTGGCATTTCCTGCCACAGGCTTTGCAAGCACTGAAGGAACATTTACCAACACTGAAAGAAGATTGCAGTTTGTAGAAAAGGCCATAGAAGAATATGTAATGCCAAACTTTATGTTGGCACAGGAGCTTGCTCTGATCTTCGAAGATGATTACGGATTCTCTGAGCCTGAGGATATATCTTTGGAAATGGATGATACAGTAGAAAGCTACAGAAATGCTGTGGTAGGTGAGATTTTAGGCAATGTGCTTAAGCCTTCTAAAATTTCCTACAAAAAGGCAGAAGAAGGCAAATTTGCT
>JAAZGD010000036.1 GCA_012511395.1 Clostridiales bacterium | reverse complement strand
TATCATTTTCATAATCAGAGTAGAAGATATTATAGTGGACATATTCTCCTTTTTTATATACAGGCACAGGTTCTTGCTTTTCAATTACTTTATCCCCTGTAAGAGTAACTATGGACATAGCAGGATTTCCCTCTGTTTCAAAGGGAGCCATATCATGAAGTGTTTTAATATGAAAGTCCTCCACATATACTTTTTTGCCTTCCTCCATGTAATAGAGCTTAATGTTTTGTATAAGGTGGTCTCCTTTAGGCAATGTAAGGGTAAGAGAAGTATCTCCGTTATAGAGGCCTTGGGGGAAGTAAATTCTTTCTTCTTCATTTGAGAGAAAATAGTTTCCTGTATCTAAAAGAGGTGTGTCTTTGATGTAAGTAGCTTCAAAATAGGGTATGGAACCGGTTCTTCTGTATCCCACATCAGCTACATGAGTTGTGGTCCCTTTAAGAAGCCCTAAGTACATCTTCTGACCGCTTGATATAACGTAATTGTTTCCATAATTTCTGCTGGGTGCCATTCTGTAAGTTTTACCTGAAAGTATAAAAGTTGGTCCGTCATAACTACCTGAGTATTGGGAAGGAACACCGCCTTTTGGATAACAGAAGGAAACTGCTCTATAATCTTCAGGTATTGTAAGAGTATATGTTGATTTCGTCCCGCTTACTATAGGTGTGAGGGTAATTTCTTCGAAGGTGGTTTTCATTGAAGAATACTTTTCTGTTTTCCCCGGTGTTTCGAAAAACCCCGTAACTCTCTCCCATGTAATATCTCCTCTTTTATAGAGCTTTTCTTTCAAAGTATGTTCCCTTAATTCTTTTTCCGTCCTTTCAAGAAGCTCAACTTTAAGATTGTCGATTGCAGCCGTGTGGGAAACGCTGCCCTGGCCGTAATAGAGAACATAACAGGTTATGGTGTTTAAGCCCTCCTCCAATAGTTCACAGTGGTTGTAGTGGCCCTCATAGATAGTGTCGCCGTAAGGTGTCCACTGATTGTTAAGAAAGCGATTGCCGTTTATTAGTATTCCGGTTTTCCAGGCGAATGCTCCTTGACGAATTCTAAAGTCAAAGGAAACATTGGCTTTCATTCCCTCAGGGACTGTAAAGGTTATGGGAGCTGAATAGCTTCGCCATATGTTTGAAGAACCGCCGCTTCCTTTAAAGACACCGCCCATTCCATCCTGTAAAAGGAGACTGCTGTTAAAGAATTGGTTTATGGTGGTATCGTTAAAGTCTTCCTCATATGTTTCCTTTACATACCAGGTTTCGTTTAAGAAAGCTTCACTGTCATTAAGCACATGGAATGAAGGGCTAATTCTGTAACCGTTCTCTTCTTCCCTTAAATGTTCCCCTTGCTTTGCCACATCGTATTCATAGTAATAGGTCCTTTCAGGAAGAAGCTTTGTATTTAGAGTAAGCTTTACTTCCTCTAAAGAAGTAATCTTTAATGCTGTGTCCTCTCTCTTTAAGAAATCTCTTACTTCCTGTAAATTTAGTTGAGAGGAGGTTTTAACAAGAGTATCCTCTCCCACATTTTCTCTGTAAGCTCTTACATATTCCTGCTCATCAGATTGGGGAATACCGAAAGCCTTTACCCTAAGATATGAATTCTGAGGATTGTTACAACCGTCTATATAGACTGCCAGCCGTTCCCTTAAAACTCCTTCTTCTTCACCAACATCCATACCGCCTACTCCTCCGGCACTGCCTAAAAGGGTGGCAGCTTTATTATAGGTGAAGATCCATGCACTCATAAAAAATGTGCCATAGTTTTTTATATATACATCTGTTCCTGTGTAGACCATATATACTTTATTTTGAGATTCAAAAACAGCATTGAGAGTGTCCACAGGAGCTTGTCCTACTTTTGAAACTTCTCTTACTGCAGTCTGTCCCGTGTGAATATTTATGGCCCGCATGTAGTAATAGATCGTACTGTTTTTTTGATATGTTTCTGCAGTAAAAACTGCATTACATCTTCCCTCTTCATCAAGGGCCATGGTCTGATGCCTATATGAGCAGTTTGAGTTTACAAGGCTCATAGGTATTTCATTTTTAATTTGATTATCTATGTCTACAATCCTTAAGCCTTCAAAGGTGTCTTGGGTAGGGCCCTTTACTTTCCATAGAACCATAGTCCCTGTACTGTCAATTCCAAGACACCTGTAATCCTTTGAATTAAAC
>JAAZGD010000035.1 GCA_012511395.1 Clostridiales bacterium | reverse complement strand
CCTTTATATTTTCCCGCTATTACTCGCATTTCTAACTCCCCATAATCACATTGAGGCCTTTGCCATAATGGTTTTAACTCTGTCATAAAGCAAAGGATAAGAAGATAAATCCGGATCCTTTTTTATAAGCTTTATGCTTTCTTCCTTTGCACGTAAAAGTATGTGGTAATGTCTTCTTAAGTCTGCTATTACAAACTCATTGATACCGTGCTGTCTCGTTCCAAAGACTTCTCCCGGACCTCTTAAATCAAGATCCTTTTCTGCTATGTAGAATCCGTCCCGTGATTCAGTCATTATGGCCAGCCTCTGTTTTGACACTTCACCCTGTGCTTCAGATACGAGGTAACAGTAGCTAATTTCTGTACCTCTTCCAATTCTGCCTCTAAGTTGATGAAGCTGTGAAAGACCAAATCTCTCCGCATTTTCAATAACTATAACAGTTGCGTTCTCCACATGAATCCCCACTTCTATTACTACCGTAGAAACGAGGCAGGAGTATTTACCCCCTTTAAAGTCTTCCATTACAGCTTCTTTCTCCCCTGCCTTCATATTTCCGTGAAGGAGAGCCACCTTGTAAGGCTTAAGCTTTTCAGTCAATTCCTTGTAAACCTCCGAAGCCGACCTTACATCGAAGAAATCAGACTCATCTATTAAAGGCGTTACTACGTAGCACTGCCTGTTTTCTTCAAGAAGCTTTTTAATATTTGAGTACATTTCATCTCTTTTATTATCACTTCCCACAGTGGTTGTAATAATCTCAGGTCTTCCCGGAGGCAGCTCATCTATTATGGATACATCCAGGTCTCCATAGAGCAGGGATGCTAAAGTTCTGGGTATTGGAGTAGCTGTCATAACTATAATGTCCGGGGCTTTTCCTTTTTCTGAAAGCTTAATTCTCTGCTCCACTCCAAAGCGATGCTGTTCATCGGCTATAACAAGAGTTAAGTCCTTGAATATTACATTGGGCTCAATGACTGCATGGGTGCCGATTAAAACCTTTAAAGTGCCGTCTGAAAGGCCTAAAAGGATCTCCTGTCTTTCCTTTGCGGTGGAAGAGCTTGTTAAGAGTCCTGTTTTAATCCCCAAGGGTGAAAGAAGGTCACTTATGGAACCATAATGCTGCTTTGCCAAAAGCTCGGTAGGCGCCATCATTACTGCCTGATAGCCGCTTTGTGCCGCCAAGCTTAAAGCCAGAGCAGCAATTACAGTTTTTCCGCTTCCCACATCGCCTTGAACAAGTCTGTTCATAGGCAGTTTATCCCTCATCTGGCCTTGTATCTCATTCCAGACTCTTTCTTGAGCACCTGTCAGCTTAAAAGGCAGGGACAATTCTTTAATCGAATCAGCGGCCATATACCTATGGCTTTTATTCTCCTTCCTGAGCTTTTCACCGTGAAGCATTAAGCTTGTTAAGAATAAAAAAAGCTCTTCAAAGGCAAATCTGAACCTTGCCTCCTTAAGCCTCTGCTCATCTTCAGGAAAATGAATATTATTTAAAGCATATTTTAAACTGCAAAGCCTGTTATCTTTAACGATATATTCAGGAAGATAGTCCTCTGTTTCCAAATCCAGTCCACATACCTGCCTTTGCAACCTTTGAAGCTCATTTTGAGTTATTCCTCTGGTGAGAGAATATAGGGGCAGAATTCCCTTAAAATCCTCTCCGGTCAAGTCATCCAAAGGAGTGAAATCGGGATGGGCCATTTTTTTACTGCCGTAGGAGTCAAAAACCTTACCGAAGAATGTATAGTATTTACCTACGGAAAAGCTTTTCAGATAGTATTTGGGATTAAAAAAGATAAGCTCAATTACGCCTGTGTCATCTTTTGCAGTTACCTTTAAAGGAGATTGTTTTCCTCCGTAATAGTGGCCTCCCTTAATATCTGTCACCTGCACCTTAATAAGAGCTGTATCACCTTCTATTAATGAAAAAACAGGCTTAATATTCCTTCTGTCCTGATACTTTACAGGGAAAAAATACAGAAGATCCTCCAAAGTATTAATATTTAATCTTTTTAAGGTTTCTGCCTTTTTAGGGCCTACTCCCTTTAATACGGAAACGGGCGATAAAGGATCAATCATTCTCTCTCACTCTTTACTTCAATATTTCTTCTCTGAAGCTCCCTTGATAATGTGCCCTTCACAACTACTGCTATGCTGTTTGGCTTTTCACCTGTCATGGTTGTAATATTTTCCTGAATTTCTGTAATCAGCTGATTTGTAACGTGCCCGATGCTGGTGCCAAATTTAATAATTATGAAAAACTTAATGTCCAGGCCCTTTGAGCCCATGGAAATATCTATATTTTGAGTGTCATCAAAGTAACCGATTTTTGTGAAAAACCCTGAAGGCATCCTGCCCTTGGTGTTGGAAATATAAACCTTGCCGTTAAATCTCCTCACAGCATTTGTAATGATCTTCGTTATAACGGCTCTTGAAATAGAAATTGTGCCATATTCTGTTTCAAATTTATAAAGCATAAAGAGTTCCTCTTAAAAGTTATAAACATTATACCATAAGAAAAAAAACCTGTTTAACAGGTTTTTCCTCTATACGGCCCGGTTTACACTTCCTGACCTTAAGCATCTGGTACAAACTTTAGCTCTTCTAATAGTGCCGTTATCATTTATTCTTACAGACTGGATATTTGCATTCCATTTTCTTCTGGTGTGTCTGTTTGAATGAGAAACATTGTTACCGGAACTTTGGCCCTTGCCGCATACCTCACACTTATTTGACATGTACCACACCTCCTTTTTCCCGTCTTTTATTATTTCTCAAAAATACTCATATAACAAACGACATTATAGCAAACTGTTTATCTTATGACAAGCACTTTTTTATTAACATCTGCTTTTATTAAACGCCTTCAAAGTATATACTTGACTTATGAAAAACTTAAAAATGCTGATTTTAATTCTAATTCCAATAATTGTACTTTCATTTTCCTCCTGCACTTCTTTTGTAAACCCTCAGGAAGAAAAGTTTAAAGATGTAGTCTATGAGGAATACGAGGCCTTAATTGATGCTTTCCTTGATGTTTCCAGGATTTCTGATATATCAGACTATATATTTTTATGGGGAAACAGCCATGGATTTGTTACTAAAAAGGATAGCTCAGGCTCTGTAATTATTAGGAATAACAGTGAAAATCTTAAAGAAGAGCCTTCTGTTCATCTGTCCTGTGATTTTACCATACCTAACAGAGTAAAGGATTTTGAGGCAGTGGCCTTTTTAATGGGAGCATTAAAGGAAACTTACGGCAACAAGGTATTAGAAGCTAGCTTCGTACCATATAAACCTGGGATTTACTATGGCGCCGGAAGCATTTCATCAAACTACTTTAAAAGGGATGTATTTATCCATCTAAACACAAATGTTCCCAATGAAGTCGTTTTGGAAGAAAACTCTGTTTATCAAGCGGAAATCTCAAGGAGCATTAAACAGGTGAAGCCCACCTGCAGCATAGCTTACACCTTGAAAATGGAAGGCATGCCTTCTGTTTACGCACAGGAGCTTGGCAATAATATAGTGAATCCTGCAAAGGAACTGGGTATTTTCTTTTCCAACTTAAGAACCGAAGGCGTTCTATTTGACTTAAAAGAAATGAACACGGATCAGATATCTAAAGATGACGGATATTTTTCCTATACCAATACTGTTGTAAAATTCCTGATTACACAAAACGATGTTAAGAACCTTAATAAGGCTTTTCAGCGATTTAAACAGAATATCATAAAAGAAAATCTGCCCTATAATCCTGAAATCCGGGTAGAACTTCTTGAAGATGAATTCTTTCCTGAGAAAGTAATATCCCATAAGGATAAAGATGATATCCTGAACTTCCTGTACACAGTCTTTACAGGTGTTGGAGATATTGATGATGAGGAAATGACCTCTGTAATCACATCAATAGCTTTGGATGAAAAGGGATTTAGACTTGGTCTAAGGCTTACAAGCTCCACAGACATGGACAAGGAAGCGCTGTTGGGAAATGTAAAGGCCTCCTCTCTTTTAAGTGAAATGAAGTTCAACTATAAGATGATGAGAGCAGGCTTTAAACAAGATACAGAAATAGAGTGGATCAGCACATTCCTAAACAGAGCTTCCAATATCGCCCCGTCTCAAAGTGCTGACTCTCCCCTTTCTGTCTATAAGAAAAGGTTTAAAGATTTAGATCTTGTTTCCTACGGCGTAAGCATTAAGGATGTAGAAAAGCAATGGAATATCCTTGAGGATATCCTTGAAGGCCTATAAATTAGGGCCGTTCCAAATATTTTTATAATACTCTTTAACAGACCTGTCAGCAGAGAAAAATCCTGCATTCCCTATATTTATCAAGGACATTTTATTCCACTTTAATATATCCTTATAAGTTTCTTCCGCCATCTTTTCTGTAGCCTTATAGCTTTGAAAATCTTTTGTAATAAAGTATTGATCGGCAGGGCCGTTAAACCCTGTGGTCATAGATGTTAAAAGATCATTAAAGAAGACACCGTTTATGCCTGTGGAAATAAACTCCAGTATTCTTGAAAGATCCTTATCCTCTAAAAAGGCCGTTAAAGGGTTATAGCTTCCGCTTTTGCTTAAGGCCTCAGCTTCTTCCGCCTTCATTCCAAAGATGAAAATATTGTCATCTCCCACCTTCTCCTTGATTTCCACATTGGCCCCATCAAGAGTTCCCAGGGTAACAGCTCCATTGATCATCATCTTCATGTTCCCCGTACCTGAGGCCTCCTTTCCTGCCAAGGATATCTGCTCAGATATTTCTACTGCCGGAATTAGAATTTCTGATAGAGAAACAGAATAATTCTCTAAAAATACAACCTTAAGGATATCCTTAACATCCTTGTCATTATTTATTAAACTGCCTAAATTCAATATTAAGCTGATAATCTGCTTCGCTATGTAATAGCCTGAAGCTGCTTTAGCAGAAAATATAAAGGTTCTGGGATGTATGGGAGCATTGGGATTGTCCTTTAAGGTAAGGTACAAATCAATGATATGAAAAACATTTAAAAGCTGCCTTTTATACTCATGAAGTCTTTTAGCCTGTACAGTAAAAATTGAATCGGGATTTACTGTAATATCATTGTTGTTTTTAATATATTCAATAAGCCTAAGCTTATTGCCCCTCTTAATTTCAGAAAGCATAGTAAGAACGCTTTCATTATCCTGATAAGGTAAAAGGTCAGACAGCAATTCCGCGTCCTTTAAAAAACCTGTGCCGATGAGTTCACTTATCATTCTGGTCAAAGGAGCATTGGCCTGACAAAGCCATCTTCTATAGGAGATACCGTTTGTAACTCCTGTAAACTTTGCGGGAAAAATTTGGCTGAAGCTTTTAAAGAGCTGATTCTTTACTATATCCGCATGAAGACTTGATACTCCGTTCACTTTCCCTGAACAAAGGACCATCATATTTGCCATATGGATATATCCGTTATTAATAATATAAATGCCCTCATCTATAATCTGGTCTCTGTAATACTTGGATATTCTGCGTCTGAATCTTTCGTCGATGCCTGCAATAATTTCTCCTATTCTTGGAAGAAGGCTGTTAAACATGGTGATTTCCCATTTTTCCAGGGCTTCCGGCATTATGGTGTGATTGGTGTAAGTAACCATCTTCTTTATCATGTCAAAGGAATAGTCCCAATCAAGATCATATTCATCCATTAGGATTCGCATAAGTTCAGGAACTACTAAGGACGGGTGAGTATCATTAACATGAACAATAACCTTCTCATGAAGGTTTGATAAGGTTCCATATTTTGCATAGTGCTTCCTTGCCATGGATTTCATGGAGGCCGATACGAAAAAATATTGCTGACTGAGCCTTAAAATCTTGCCTTCTAAATGAGCATCCTCAGGATACAGAATCTTGGAAATCACTTCAATGTGGTGGCGGTCCTCCATGGACTCCAGGTACTTGCCGCGACTGAAAAGTTCCATATCTATAATCTTTGGAGAAGTTGCCTCCCACAGTCTTAAATTATTGATCCCCCAGTTATCATAGCCTGTTACATACATATCGTGAGGTATGGCAAGTATGGTTTTATCCCCCACCATCACTACCTCTGACTCATCATGGTTTTCTGAAAGCCAGCAATCGGCTAAATCCATCCATAAATCAGGTTCTTCCTTCTGTACATTATTATGGGTTACCTGACGAAATACTCCGTACTCATAGCATATGGACATACCGTGACCTTAGATTCCAAGAGTGGACATGGAGTCAAGGTAGCAGCTTGCCAGCCTTCCCAACCCGCCGTTTCCCAAACCGGCATCAGGTTCCAGCTCATAAAAATCATCAAGATCAAAGCCCAGCTGTAAAAGAGCCTCCCTTAAAGATTTCTCAAAGCCCAGATTAAAAGCATGATTTCTTAAGGAGGAGCCGGGGAGAAATTCCATTGACATATAGTAAATTTCCTTACCTGTTGTTTCCTGCTTTTCCTTTACAGCATAGCTGTCCGCAATAATATCCCTTACTACTCTGCAGGTGGATTTAAAAGCCTGCCTTAGAACTGCTCTGTCTATTGTCTTACCGTAGTCCCACTTGATTCTTTCCTCTATTAACTTTTTTAGTTCTGATGCTGAATACGTTTTTTTCATGTAAACCTCACTATAATATATATTAGATTATTTTGTTTTGAGCTCCAGCTTGTTAAAAGCCCATGCTGTAAGTTCACCAAGAGACGGATGTATTACCATGGCTTCCTGAACTGTATTGTAACTTCCTAAATCAGGGCATATTATTCCTAATTCCGTAAAGCAGGTTTCATCCTTCTCCCTGATGCAGCTTGCCTTGGAATTCATTAAATAGACAAAAGGCTGGATAAGAACGGAAGCATAGGGCCCTGCTATATGAACACCTAAAAGTTTGTTTTCCTTGCTGACAATTACCTTTACAAAGCCTTCATCATACTCCTCCCTTTCATAGCCTAAAGCTATGCCTGCCGCCACTTGGGAATACTTTTTTATTCCCACATAATACTCATCATGAATTTCCCTGATCTCCCTTTCTGTTTTTCCTGCATGAGCAATTTGAGGATATGTAAATATTGCCCAAGGCACTGAATCATAAGAAGCAGTTCTGATATTTTCGTTTTTATTGATTACATTATTAATGATGATTTCCGCTTCGTAATTTGCTTTATGTCTGAATTGAAACTTTCCGTTAATATCACCAAGGGCGTAAATATGGTCCTTATTAGTCTTTAAGTACTTATCTGTAATGACATAGCCTCTTTCATCAGTCAGAACGCCTGAGTTTTCAATATTCAACTTGTCGGTATTTGATTTCATTCCCGATGAAATAAATAAGGCATGGCCCTTTACCTCTATGACAGAGCCGTCCTTAACACTTTCAAGGGTAACAGCCTTTATACCGCCTTCCTCACTAACCTTAACTGCCTTATATCCTGTATAAACATTTATGCCTTTTGATTCAAAAACTGTCTTTGCCAGGTCTGATATGGACTCCTCTTCAAGAGGCAGTATCCTGTCCTGCATTTCAACAAGGCTCACTTTAGTGCCAAGGCTTGAAAAAATATGAGTGAACTCTGCCCCTATGGCACCTGCTCCTAAAATAACCATGGACTCCCATGGCTTATCAGGGTATTTATCTGAAAAAAATGTTTCCGATGTAATGAAATCACTTCCTAAAAGGCCTTCAATATTTGGGATAAAGGTGCGAACCCCCGAAGCTATTACTATGGTTTCACTTTCTATGATTACCTCCTCGTTATCCTTTAATAAAATCTTTAAAGTTTTCTCATCTATAAAAGATCCCGTCCCATTGTAGTAGTCCACATTGTCAAGGGAGTTTAATTTATCGGCAACCTTTTCGCTTAAATTAATCTGTCCCCACAGACGGTCAGAGATTCTCTTCCAGGAGATTACAGGTTTTTCAAAGGAGAGGCCCACCCTGTTTGCACGTTCAGCCTCCCTTATTAAATCTGCCGTAGCCACCATAATTTTAGTAGGAATACAGCCTCTTGTAAGACATGTGCCCCCAAGTTTGTACTCCTCGATAATGGCGCATTTTAAGCCAACATTGATGGCGGCCTCTGCAACGAAAAGCCCTGCTCCCCCACCTATAACAATTAAATCATACTTTTTCATTTTTCTTTTTTTCTCTTTCATCGTAAAGGTATTTTATGGCATCCTGCTTGGACATTGGCTTTGCGATATAAAAGCCTTGAATATAATCACAGCCATGGTCTGTAAGGAACTTTAACTGGGTTTCCGTTTCCACACCTTCAGCCACTACCTTGTGCCCTATTCTATGGGCCAAGGATATGACATCCTGGGTAATGGCATTTTCTTCCTTTAAGTAATCCAGCTTGCTTATGAAGTATCTGTCTATCTTTAAAAAGTCCACAGAAAGCTCTCTCGTTCTTGAAAGTGTAGAAAAGCCTATACCAAAGTCATCGATTGCAATTTTTATCCCCAGCTTTTTAATACCATCAAGGAGGTTGTTAAAGCTTTCAAGGTCACCTCCCGGTATGGCGGTTTCAGTAATTTCAATGGAAACTCTTTTAGGATCAAAATCATAAGTTTCAAAGATTTCTTTTAAATTATGAACGTAGTTATGCTGAATAAGCTCCAAAGGCGAGACATTGACGGAAACGTATACATCTGAAAAGCCCTTTTGTTCCAGCTCCTTTATAAAAGTGATAGCATTAATTAAAACAAGCCTCCCTAATTGTATGATATCTCCTGTCTCCTCTGCTATGGGAATAAATTCGTTTGGAGAAATTATTCCCAATTGTTCAGATACGATCCTTGAAAGCGCCTCAAAGGAAACTGTCCTGTTTTCTTTCACATCAATAATCGGCTGAAAAACTATCTTTATTGAACCATTGTCAGAGGTAATAGTTTCTCTCAGCACTTCCAGAATCTTATCCTTTCTTGCCTGATGAAATATCATATAGTTTGAATAATATATTACTTCGCTTTCTTTTCTGTTTGAAAATCTTAAAGGCAGCTGTACCAGCTTTAATACTTCTTCCCCGCTTAATTTGTCATGCATAATTTTGTTACCTTCTAATATCCCGCAAACAGGTAAAATGTTATGAGGTGCCATGGCTCGTTTTGCAATTTCAATCATCTCATTGGCCAAACTTGAAAGTCTTTTCTTGCTGTAATCGCCTTTTATATAAACAAGATACAGCCCCCTTTCTATGGTGAATAGATCTTCTCCCGGTTTTAAAGCATTAGTCATGGCTTTTCCCATATTAATCAAGGCGTTTTCAACCTGTTCCTTTCCGTAAGTAAACATAGTTTTAACCATGTTCTCGGAGACCTCAAGAATTAACAGAGCCCCTTCCCATTTCTCCATTGCATGAACATCCTGGGTAAATTCCCTTATAAAAGTCTCTATATTATAAAGACCTGTCAGTATATCGTGCATATTTAAATATGCCAACTCCAGCTCCTTGTTAACGTTTTCTGTAATGTCCATTATTATTCCTTCAAGAGCTATAATGCTTCCCCCATCATCTTTAATTGCAGAGCCTTGCTCCCAAACCCATTTTCTAACACCGTACTTATCTATTATCTCGTAAGTCATCTGGTATCTTTTACCCTGGGCTACATCTTCAATAATACGTCTTCTAACGTAATCCCTGTACTCAGGAGCAATTATGTCATTATAGGAAAGCTCACCGTTTTCAATTATTGAAGAAGGCATATATCCTGTAATACCAAAAACTCCTTCAGATATGAAAATCATGGTCCAGTCTTCATCAAATTTACATCTGTATGCAGCTCCGGGGAGGTTATCTAAAAGAGCCGTTCTGCTTCTCATCAATTCATTTAAAGCATTTTCAGTCTTCTTTTTTTCATCAATATCTCGAATCATACATATGTTATAGAAGCCCTCATCCCCTAGGTTTAACTTGGATAATCTCATCTCTGCCCATTTGGCTTTACCTTCTTTGTCGATGTACCTTTTTTCAATTTCATAACCGGTTATTTCGCCTTTTTTAAACTTCTCAAGAAGTGCAGCATCCTTTTCAATATCATCAGGGTATGTAATATCCCTCCAGACAGTATGAGAAAGTTCTTCAATACTTCTGCCGGAAATTTTTTCAAAAGCAGGATTGATGTAGGGTTTCCCTTCATTATCATAAAGGTAATCATCGTCTTTTCCCAAAGAGATGCCAATTGGATTCTGCTCAAATACACCTTTGAAGATTTTTTTGCTCTTTTCCCGCTGCTCCTCAGACACAAATAACAGCTTGCTGTGATAATAATTTAAAGAGAAATAAAAATGGGCAAAAAACAGGATTATGGAAGCCATAATGGCGAGAATGGTATGATACCTGCTGTGCTCTACCCAGTCCTTATAAGTATATGTGGCGCCAAAGTATGCGTTGGTTTTTTCCCCATCATTTAGAACGGGAATAAACACGGCCTTGCATTTAACGGAGTCCTTGTAATATGGTTTCGTAACATACATATTAAATCCTTCATCATAGTAGGATATGAAGGATATTAAAGATGTCCTAATACCTTCATTTGTAACTTCCCGAACATCTCCCGTAGAAGAATGTGTATAACATTTTCCATCCTCTTCTATTATTAGCCAGGCGCTTTGAATTTTATCGTTTTTGGAGAAGACTGTCTCAAGGTAATCGTAGACTGATTCTGCCATCCTTAAAGTAACTGTGTTACTTTCTTCATCTGCAAACAACTTTTCCTCAATCAATGGATTTACAGTACCTATCACTGAATAAGCTTCATTTCTCTGATATTTTTCAGCATTATTTGAGGTTTGACCAATGTAAAAAACAACAAATATAATTATTAAAGCCAGGCTCAGATAGTAATATTTGCTTTTAAATAAATTCCTGTAAGCTTGTATTCTAAGTGCTTGTCTCTTTGTCATCTTCTTTTTGTCCCCCCGAGATTGACTCCAAAGGATCCCTTGATTCCCAAATTACGAAGAGCATTCCCTCTTTCACAGAAACAATTCCTGTCTCTTCCTTAAATTCATTGCTTATACCCTTAGGCTCTGTATAATAAAGCCGGCTGTCATTAAGTGGATACAGAAACCCCTTTAACGTTACACCCTTTGATATGGAATTTATGGAAAACACCGAAAGCCGTTTTCCCGGTTGTGATTTAAGGAGAAAGCTTTCGTTCTTAAGACATGTTATGGCCTCTTCACCTCTTATCAAAAAGCCACTATAACCATTTTCCTTTAAATAAATCAGAAGTTGCATATTGGAAAAAGTATGGTCAGTCCTGCCTCCCAAACCTCCGTAGATAATGAAGGTATCATAGCCCATACTGATACCTTTATCCAAGGCCAGCTTCATATCAGTCTCATCTTTATTAATTGGATATCTATAAACAGGAATATCTTCAGGAATGGTTTTCAAACTGTCGAAATCACCTATTACCAAATCAACCTCAATCTTTTTCTTCTGAAGCTCTTTGTAACCTCCGTCAGCTGCAATTAAAAGGCCTTTGTGGGGCATTTTAAAGCTTTGGCCCTTTAAATCTCCTGCTCCAACAATGTAACAGATCTTCCCCTTCATCTGTTATTCCTCTTGATCTTCCCTGTATAGACCATAAGCTTCATTTACGTTTAAGACAAAGATTATGCCTTTGCCTTCCTCATCAAGGTTAAGCTGCCGGCTTATGGAATCTGTAATGGTCTTAACCTTTTCAGTCTTTGCCACTATCATAATGATTTCCTTTTCAGGCTCAATATACATAGAAAATACTTTCTGAGTTTCGTGAAGACCTGAGCCTCTGCCGCCTACAACGGTACCTCCTGAAGCACCGCATTTTATAGCGGCTTCTACAACCTCTGCAGACTTTCCCTTATCCACAATAGTCATAATAAGTTTATGCATTGTAACCATATCTCCTTCATTTTCAATATTATCACAATTACATACTGTGGTGCCAAATATTCCACAGACAGAAGTCGTGAAAGCGATGCCTGCGCCAAGTTTATCAAAGTCAAATTTTTCCTTAAGTATTTGAATACATTTTTTAACTGTATCGGAAGGACCTGCCATAAGAACGATTTCCTTTTTCGCTTCAAGTCCGCCTACAAGGTGGGAAACAAAGCTGTGCGCTATACCTGTACCGTAAAGTATGGTTCCCCCTGAAAGGCCGTAGTCCATACCCGAGTGAACTATTTTTGACCCCATTCCCTTAGGCACTATTACAACTGCCAGTATTAAGTTTGAATTGTTTATAAAACT
>JAAZGD010000034.1 GCA_012511395.1 Clostridiales bacterium | reverse complement strand
TAATTAAAGGAACTGTAATCATAGTAGCCTTCGGAATAACTTGTGGGTTAGTTACTTCACCTGCTACTGTGGACATGGACTCATAACCTGCATACTTCCACATACCGATAGCAATACCCATACCGCTATAGTATACCTAGTCACCGAATTCAATTCCTGCCGTACCCATAATCTCTCCATCTGCTGTAAACGGAACGAATGGGTTTTGTGTCCAGTTCAGGAAGCCTACAACAGCAACCATACCAAATGCAATAATAACAAGAATTGACAGGATAGTACTTACAATACCAACGTCTCTTACACCTCTAATGTTAATATAAGTAAAAATTAGAATCATTCCGACTTTGAAAGCCATCTCATACACTGGGCTCAAATCCATTGAGCCCGCCAAATAGCCTCCGGCTAAAATAACGTACAAGGTGTTGTCGATGTAAATGGAAATCGTTCTCCACCATCCAGCTTGGAATCCCCAATATTCGCCTAAAGCTTCCTGAACCCATTTGTAGTAGCCACCCTCTTGAGGTCTTGCAGAGCCTAGCTCAGAAGCCACAAGTCCAAGGGGTGTACTCCAAACGAAAGGAAGAACGATAAGCATAACCAGAGTCAGGCCGGGGCCAGATTCAGGAATCATTTCTTCGATTCCGTAAGCGCCAGCAGCACAGAGACAGAAAATCATAAACACAACTGTAGATACCTTCAAGTCGTGTTGCTTTATCTCCAGATGTTCGGTGTTGACCTTCACCGATCTGTTCGGTTCAGACATGTCTTTTTCCTCCTCGCATTAAGTTTTGTTTAATCTAAAAATCAATTATACTTCAGTATAACCCTTAGGTTTGGTCAAAACAACTTTTTTGAATAATAATAGGGAATGACAGCAAACCCATTCCCC
This sequence comes from Clostridiales bacterium, assembly GCA_012511395.1. Lineage (GTDB taxonomy): Bacteria > Bacillota > Clostridia > Peptostreptococcales > Anaerovoracaceae > JAAZGD01. The sequence continues at coordinate 9,428 of JAAZGD010000034.1, read as the reverse complement.
TTTTATAGCAATATTATTATTTTCTATCTTTTTTATAGCAGTCTTCTGCCTTCCAAAGCCTTTACCAAAGTTACTTCATCAGAGTAATCAAGATCTCCGCCTACAGGAATACCGTGAGCAATTCTTGTGACCTTAATCCCGCTTGGCTTAATGAGCTTTGCAATATACATGGCCGTAGCTTCTCCTTCAATGTTGGGGTTGGTGGCCAAAATCACTTCCTCCACATTGCTGTTTTGAAGCCTTAGGATTAAAGCTTTAATATTTATATCCTCAGGCCCTATTCCGTCCATAGGCGATATGGCTCCGTGGAGCACATGATAGCCTCCTTTATACTCTCTTGTCTTTTCAATAGCCACCACATCCTTGGGGCTCTCCACCACACAGATAATCTTTTCGTCTCTTCCTTTATCCTCACAAAGGATACAAGGATCCTGGTCTGTAAGGTTGCCGCAGATACCACAGTACTTTAAGTTTTCCTTGGCTTCCAATATGGCTGAAGCAAGATCCGTTACCTCCCTTTTATCAAGGGACAGAATATAAAAAGCGAGCCTCTGAGCGCTTTTGTTACCTATGCCCGGAAGCCTGGATAGTTCCTTTATAAGTCTGGCCAGCGGTTTTGCATAATAAGACATACTCTATAAACCTGGTATTCCCAGTCCTCCAGTCACTTTGCTCATCTCGTTTTCAGCAATTTCCTCCATCTGCCTCAAGGCTTCGTTTACGGCAGTCATTATTAAATCCTGGAGCATTTCCACATCTTCAGGATCCACCACATCCTTCTCTATCTTTATGGATACAATCTCTCTTTTACCGTTGACCGTAGCTGTTATAGCTCCTCCCCCGGAAGATGCACTGGCTTCCATTTTATCTATCTCATCCTGTACGGAAGCCATCTGCTGCTGCATCATCTGAACTTGTGCCAGCTGCTGCTGCATGCCTTTTCCCTGACCTTCAGGTTTGGATTTTTTCCCTGCTTTCATTCCTTTGCCCATTTCATATCTCCTTAATCTTCTATTTCAAGAGGTATATCTCCCATAAGCTTGCCTATAGACTTTAGAGTCTTGGATGTGTCATCCACCTCTTCCATCCTATCCCGGGCTTGAACTACTGACACCTCTCTTGTCTTTCCCGTTTCGAAAGACAGAAAAGAGGCTACCTCCTGTATATTGTCTTCTATTTTTTTCATGCACGGCTCATTGTCAGCTTCAATCACAACGTAGTTATCGTCCATTTCCTTTATTCTGGAACAGCCTCTAAAAGCTTTGAAGCTGACTTTTTCTTTTTCCAGTTTGGTAAAAACCTTGCCCCACAGATTATCATCCCCGGCCTTTACCTCAATCTCCTGTTCCTCATTTGTCAGGTCCTCTCTTTTATCATCTTTCCCTACTGCAGTATTTTCAGGTTTTTTATCTTTTACGGTATTTTGAATAACCCTTATTTCATCATCGCCCTTGTCTGCCAGCTTCATTAACCCAACCTCCAACAGAATTCTTGGTTGAGTGGAATATCTTCCGTCAAGGGATACTTGAGACAGCTCCATAATACCTCTTCTAATATCGGCTAAAGCCATCCTTTTACTTTGTTCCTTAAGTATTTCTCCATTTTCGGAAGACAGGTTCAATAAATCCTCCGGATTATCCAGGTATCTTGAAAGCAAAAGTCCTCTATAATATTCAATCAAGTCGCGGGTAAGCTGACGTACATCCTTTCCCTCCTTCAAAAGCTTGTCTACATAAAATATTAACTCCGTATTCTCTCCATCAATAATATGACCCACAAGCTCAGACAGCGCCTCTTTACTGGAAGCACCTAAAAAAGACAAGGTCTGTTCCCTTGTTATATGTTCAGTTCCCGTGGAAAGCAGCTGGTCGAGAATAGAAATCCCGTCTCTCACAGAGCCGTCTGCATTTGAAGAAATAAGTGTGATTGCTCCTTCTTCTATTTTCACACCTTTGTTTTTACAAATCTCCCTGAAGTAATCCTCCAACACCTGATTTGCCACTCTTTTAAAGTCAAGGCGCATACATCTTGAAAGCACAGTAGCAGGAAGCTTCTGCGGCTCAGTGGTAGCAAGGATAAACATTACGTTTTCCGGAGGCTCCTCTAAGGTTTTCAAAACTGCATTAAAGGCTTCCGTTGAAAGCATATGAACTTCATCGATGATATAAACCTTTTTCTTTCCATTGGCGGGGGGATACTTAACGCTCTCTCGAAGCTCCCTTATATTGTCAATTCCCCTGTTGCTTGCAGCATCCATCTCTATTACATCCATAAAGGTGCCTGCCGCAATGCTTTTGCAATTCTCACAGACACCACAGGGCTTATGTTCAGAAAGACAGTTCACACCTTTTGCTAGAAGTCTGGCTGTTGTTGTTTTCCCCGTTCCTCTCGTACCACAAAAAAGGTAAGCATGGCTCACCTCTCCTGTCCTTAGTTGGTTTGTCAGTATTTTTACTATATGGTCCTGACCTAGAAGGTCTGAGAAAACCTGAGGTCTTAAGGTTCTGTAAAGGGCCTGATACATGGCATCTCCCTGTTAAGCTTTATAGTTTAACGAATCCCATGCCCTTAGACAGCACTGCCCAATTTCTGAGCAGGCTTTAACTGCATCACATAGGAACTTCCGCTTATTGCTGCTTCCGTCAGGACCTGACAAGGTTCACAGAGTCTTATTGCGCAGGGCCCAAACTCCCTTAGACAGTGCTGTCTAAAGGCATGGCAAGTTAATTATAAGTTGAAGTCATCTGCTAGTCAAGGGCACCCAAAACAAGGTCACCTGCTCTTTTAGTACCTATAAGCTCTCTTCCTTCTTCAAATATATCCTTGGTCCTGTAGCCGTCGGAAAGCACCTTCCCCACTGCTTTTTCCACCTCAGAGGCTTCCTTTTGAAGGTTGAAGGAATACTTGAGCATCATTGCAAAACTTAAGATACAGGCAAAAGGATTTACAATATCTTTTCCAGCTATATCAGGTGCAGAACCGTGAACAGGCTCATACATTCCAAAGTTTTTCTCCCCCAGGCTTGCTGAAGGCAACATGCCTATGGATCCTGTTATCTGGCTTGCTTCATCGGAAAGAATATCGCCAAACATGTTATTGGTAAGGATTACATCAAACTGCCTCGGGTCCCTAATGAGCTGCATAGCCATATTGTCCACATACATATGGGAGAGCTCCACATCCTTATAGTTTTCGTGAACCTCATTTACTACTCTTCGCCACAGTCTGGAGCTTTCCAGCACATTGGCCTTATCTACGCTTACTACTTTTTTCTTTCTCACCCCTGCCATTTTAAAAGCAGTCCGGGCAATCCTTCTTACCTCTTCCTCTGAATACTCCTCTATATCAAAGGCGGAGATTCCCATTCCGCTTGTTCTGGTCCCCTTCTTTCCAAAGTATATGCCCCCTGTAAGCTCCCTTATGACTAAAAGATCAACACCCTCTTCCACCAGTTCCTTCTTTAAAGGGCATGCGCCCTTTAACTGAGGAAAAAGGATACAGGGCCTCAGATTTGAATAAAGTCCCAGTTCCTTTCTTAAGGTTAAAAGAGCCTTTTCCGGTCTTTCCTCACCTTTTAAATTATCCCATTTAGGGCCGCCTACTGCACCTAAAAGAACGCCGTCACTTTCCTTTGCTCCCTTTAATGTTTCCGAAGGCAATGAGGTGCCTTTCTCATCTATGGCAACTCCTCCCGCTATATAAAATTCTTTATGGAATTTGTGGGAATGTTTTGATGCAATTTTATCCATCACCTTCAAGGTCTCATCCATAACCTCAGGTCCCACACCGTCTCCTTTAATTACCGCTATTTTAAATTCCATCACTGCCGCCTTCTTTCAAGTAATTTAAGAGTCCGCCCTTTTCAATAATGGCTTTTATAAACTCTGGGAAAGGTTCCCCTCTATAAACCTTGTCCTTGGTCACATTCACAATTTCACCTGAATCAAAGTTTATTTCTATTTCATCCCCCTCTTCAATATCAGAGGCTGCTTCCTCAGACTCTATTATGGCAAGTCCTATATTTATGGCATTCCTGTAAAAGATTCTTGCAAAGGTTTTAGCTATGACTGCTGAAACGCCTGCTTCCTTAATGGCAATAGGCGCATGCTCTCTTGAAGAGCCGCAGCCGAAGTTCCAACCCGCAGAAATTACATCTCCCTTTTTAACCTTGTTCACAAAGTCTTTGTCTATATCCTCCATTACATGGGAGGCAAGCTCCTTTTTATCCTGAGTGTTTAAGTATCTTGCAGGAATTATTACATCTGTATCCACGTTGTCAGGAAACACATGGGCCCTTCCCTTAATCATTATCCTTGCTCCTTTCATCTATGAATCCGATTTCTCCCAGGACCGCGGAGGATGCCGCTGCCAAGGGGCCTGATAAATATATTTCTGATGTATGATGACCCATCCTTCCCACAAAGTTTCTGTTGGTGGTGGCAACACATCTTTCACCATGGGCCAAAACTCCCATATGTCCACCTAAACATGGACCGCAGGTGGGAGTGGAAACCACACAGCCCGCATCCAGAAAAATATTCATGTAGCCCTTTTCTATACACTCCTTAAAGACCTTCTGGGTTGCAGGTATGACAATACACCTTACATCAGGATGTACCTTTCTGCCCTTTAAAACAGAGGCAGCCTGTTCCATATCGCTGAGCCTTCCGTTGGTGCAGGAGCCTATTACAACTTGATCTATTTTAATACCTTTAGCATCCTTAACAGGTTTTGTGTTCGATGGCAGATGTGGCAGTGCCACCACAGGAACTATATCACCTAAATCTATTTTTACAGTATCGGAATACACAGCATCAGAATCTGCTTCCATAACTTCATAAGGTTCCTTCACCTTGTCATTGAGGTAAGCTACTGTAACTTCATCTACAGGGAATATTCCATTTTTTGCCCCGGCCTCTATGGCCATATTGCATATGGTAAGTCTGTCATCCATAGTTAGGCTCTTAATACCTTCCCCCTGAAACTCCAGTGACTTGTAAAGGGCTCCGTCCACTCCAATCATGCCTATTAAGGTAAGTATTACGTCTTTTCCGACTACACCTTTGTTCAAGCTTCCTGTTAGCTCCACCTTTATAGCTTCCGGCACCTTAAACCAGGCTTTCCCTGTAGCCATGCCGGCTGCCATATCTGTGCTTCCCACTCCGGTAGAGAAAGCTCCTAAAGCTCCATATGTGCAGGTGTGAGAATCTGCGCCGATTATAACCTCCGAAGGCTTCACCAAACCTCTCTCGGGAAGAAGGGCATGCTCTATTCCCATATCCCCCACATCGTAAAAGTTTGTAATATCCATCCTTTTGGCAAAAACTCTGCATTTCTTACACTGCTGTGCCGCCTTAATATCCTTATTGGGAGTAAAGTGATCCATTATAAGGGCCACCTTCTCCTTATTATAAATATCTGTAAAGCCGTGGCTTTCAAATTCATCTATTGCTACAGGCGCCGTAATGTCATTTGCCAAAACCATATCCAGCTCCGCCATAATAAGCTGCCCCGCTTTCACATCTGGCAAGTTCCCGCTTTTTGCCAAGATTTACTGAGTCATAGCCGTATTCATAGTCGGTAATCCCATCTGTCTAAATGAAATGATTGTTATTATCCATTCTGTTAAGAGCAGTAACTAAAGCATTGATGGAAGCTGTCACTATGTCCTCATGAATTCCCACACCCCAAGACACTCTTCCTGTTTCATCCGATATTGCCACATAAGAAGCAGCTCTTGAATCCGAATCCTGTTCCATGGCATGTTCCAAATATGTGACGAAGTTATAGTTAAACGGATAAGGGCTGCTTTTAAGAGCATTGGCTACAGCATCCAGTCTTCCATTTCCCGAAGCTTCCAAATGGTAATCCTTGCCTTTGATATTGGCATCCAGTGAAACACTCATGGCCGTACTTTTCTTTTCCCCCTTATTCTTTTTAAAGGTGGCTTCATTAATAGTTATGGGCCTTACTATATTCACGTATTCCTTTCTGAAAGCCTTTTCAACCTCAGAGGGCGTCAGCTCCTTATGCTTTTTATCAGACAGGTCTTTAATTAAATAACCTACCTCCTGTCTCATCCTTTCAGGGATTATAAACCCGTAGTTTTCCTCCAGGATATATGCAACCCCGCCCTTACCGCTTTGTGAGTTAATCCTAATAACATCTGCCTCATACTCTCTGCCCACATCCTTTGGATCGATGGGAAGATATGGAACTGTCCACCTTCTTACCTTCTTATCCCTTCTCCACTTCATACCTTTTGAGATAGCATCCTGATGTGAACCTGAGAATGCGGCAAATACCATCTTCCCGCCGTAGGGCTGCCTTGGATGCACAGGGATGTTGGTATACTTCTCGCTCATCCTTACAATTTCCGGCATATTTGAAAAGTCCAGCTTTGGATCCACACCGTGGGAAAACATGTTCATGGCCAAGGTTACAATATCCACATTCCCTGTACGCTCCCCGTTACCAAACAATGTGCCCTCTATTCTGTCTGCACCTGCAAGAATTCCAAGCTCGGAATCTGCAACTGCAGTTCCTCTGTCATTATGAGGATGAAGTGAGATTATGAGGTCCTCTCTATGGTTAAGATTCTTACACATGTATTCTATTTGTGAGGCATATACATGAGGCATGGACATGGAAACTGTGGCAGGCAGATTAATAATTATTTTATTCTTTTGATAAGGCTTCCATATATCGATTACAGCGTTGCATATTTCAAGAGCAAACTCCATTTCAGTTCCCGTAAAGCTTTCGGGTGAATACTGAAATTGAAAATCTGTGTCTGCCATTTCCTTCTGATACTTGTTAAAAAGCTTGGCACCCTTTACTGCAATATCCCTTATCTCCTCTTTCCCCATTTTAAAGACCTGCTCTCTTTGAGCATGGGATGTGGAATTGTAAAGATGGACTATGGCTTTCTTTGCACCCTTTAAAGACTTAAAGGTTTCTTTAATTATATGGTCTCTTGATTGAGTAAGCACCTGAATTCTTACATCATCAGGGATTAAATCATTCTCTATAAGAGCTCTTACAAAATCATGCTCAGTTTCCGAGGACGCAGGAAACCCCACCTCAATTTCCTTAAAGCCTATGTCTACAAGAAACTTAAAGTATTCCAGCTTTTCTGTAAGGCTCATGGGAACTATTAGGGCCTGATTTCCATCACGTAAATCTACGCTGCACCACTTTGGAGCCTCCTGAATTCTCTCTTTCTTTACCCATTCCATTTCACAGACGGGAGGCATATAATAACCTGTTTTGTACTTTCTGTAATTTCTCATACCTTGCTCCTTTTAAATAAAAAAACCTTCATCTCCTATTTTTTCATAAAATCAAGAGACGAAGGCTGATTAAGCTTCCGCGGTACCACTCTTGTTGACATCGCCCTTTTTAAAGGGGAATGTCCTCTCCTTTGGTTCTGCTCCGGGGTGAGACACATGTTTCCTTCATCAGGTGCTTTCACCACTTGGCACCCTTCTCTTTAGATGAATTTCTAAACAGTTTATTCCCTTCAACGCAACTTTATATACTTTCTTCGACTAAATATAACTAAAGAATTGTTGTTTGTCAACAATAAATATCAGATTTTTAATGATTTTTCACTAATAATTAAAAAACTGTTGAAAATCATTGACTTGTGGGTATAACAGAAATAACATAATTTGAAGCGATACGGATCTACTTCACTATATTTATCATAATAGGAGGTTTAATCATGTTGAAAGTATTATTACCTGTGGATGGCTCTGAGTCCTCTCTTCGTGCTATTGAAAAAGCTATCGAGTTTGGAATTACCAAGAATGTGGAAATGCACGTAGTTACAGTGGCACTGCCGGTCCATACAACTCCATCTAAAAATCCTTATATTCCCAGCGATATGGTGGAGAGTCTGAGAAAAGCAAGCAAGGAAGCCGCAGCCGATATTTTGGAAGCAGCAGCAGAAAAGGTGTGTTCCTTAAACGGTAATTGCGCATCCAAGGAAATGCTGGAAGGAGACCCTGCAGAGGAGATTATCAAATATGCTCAAGAAATTGACGCCGACTTAATAGTAATGGGAAGCCGTGGCTTAAGCACATTTGGCAGGTTGCTCCTAGGCTCAGTTTCACAGAAAGTTTTGCACAATGCTCATTGCTCTGTGCTTACTGTCAGATAAAGATTAAAGGCAGTCGTTCTGACTGCCTTTTTTTTATTTATACAGCTTTATATATCTCATCAGCTCCGGGAGGTTCCACCTCCTTAATCTTTCCGTCAACATCCAGCTTAATACCCATTCCCTTTTCCGTAACAGTTCCGATTTTTGTAAAAATAATGGAGGCCTCCTTCATCGCAGTTTCTGCCTCCTCCTTTACATCAGGAGAAAGCACCACCATCATGGAACCTGAGGATATAAGTCTTAAGTAATCTATATCAAAAATATCACAGATTTTTTTTGTAACCTCCTTAACAGGTATCGCATCAGCCTTTATTAAAGCACCCTTTCCCGCTATCTGGCACATCTCCCATATAGCCCCAAGAATTCCTCCTTCAGTCACATCGTGCATGCCGTGAGTACCAAGTTTTCCCAGGATTACACCTTCCCTCACGACGCTTACAAGATCCAGAAGAGATTTAGCTTCAGTCAGTTCTTCCTTGTTCAAGATGCCTGAAAGCTCCTTTTCCCTGTCCTTTGCTATAATTCCCGTTCCCTCAAGCCCTGCATACTTGGTGATATAAAGTAAATCTCCTTTTTCCATCTGAGCAGGATTCTGAACTTTTCCCTTTAAAGCTCTGCCAAGGGCAGTTGACACTATCACAGGCTTTGTAACTGCAGTAGTTACCTCGGTATGCCCTCCTATGATTTCCACATTCAATTCCTGTGCCGCATTTCCTGCCTGGGCCATTATTTCCTTTATGTCCTCTTCAGTGGAACCCTTGGGCATCAATATGACCAGCATAATGCCAAGGGGCTCAACACCCTTTGCAGCCACATCGTTACATGATATGTGAACTGACAAGCTCCCTATATCCTTTACTGCCGCAGTTATTGGATCTGCCGTTAAAACACAATCATAGGATCCGAAGTCTACCACTGCACAGTCTTCACCTATTCCGGGTCTTATGAGAACTTCCTCTCTTTTAAACCCAATGTTGTCAAACACTAATCTTTCCAGCAGCTCACTGGGAAGCTTTCCGATATCAAGCATCTCTTCACTCCTTTGTCATCTCATTTACAATATTTAAAAAGTCTTCCTCTGTAATTACTTTTACACCCAGCTCTCTTGCTTTAACATTTTTTGAAGATAGAGAAGATGAATCATTGTTTACAAGGTAATCTGTATTTTTGGAAACAGCGGAAACGACTTTTCCTCCCAAGCCTTCCACATATTCCTTAAATTCATCCCTAGAGCCAAAGGAAAGATTTCCTGTCACTGCTAAGC
>JAAZGD010000033.1 GCA_012511395.1 Clostridiales bacterium | reverse complement strand
GTAAGAAAGTTGTATATATATAATGATTAACAGTCCTAAATATATCTATAATGATGCCCTGTTAAAATTAGAGGAAGAGGTGGACAGAGTTCTGTCCTCCTCCCCTCCTTTGATTCAAAAGTACACATCCCACCTTGGTAAGACTAAGGGAAAAATGATCAGGGCAAAGGCTCTTCTTGCCTGTGCAATGAATGAAGATAGTTTAATAGACAAGGATGCTGTTTATCTGGGTGCTGCTGTTGAACTGATTCATCTTGCCACTTTGGTACACGACGATGTGATGGATAATGCAGATACAAGAAGAGGTGAAGAATCCTTACAGAAAAAGTTTGGCAAAAGAACTGCCGTAATATGCGGTGATTACCTCCTGTGCGAAGCCTTAATGATGGCATCCCTCATGGAGAATAAAGAAAACAAAGTCCGTGATACCATACCTGATTACATGAGCAAGGTCTGTCTGGGGGAATTAAGGCAACATGTTAACAACTGGAATTTCAATCTGACAGTTTTGGAATATCTGCGAACTATTCAAGGGAAAACAGCAGGCCTTTTTGAAGCCTCATTTTATGGCGGTGCTCTTTTAATGGCTCCTGATGTGCCCCTTTCCGTAATAAAGGAATATGCGAAACTGGGCAGATACATAGGAATGATTTTTCAGTTAACAGATGACTGTATGGACTACGAGGCCACTGAAAATCAAGCGCTGAAACCGGTGAAATCCGACTACGAACAAGGCGTTGTCACCTTGCCTCTAATCCACGCTTTAGCAGAAGTTCCCCACTTAAAGGAAAAGGCCCTTAAGGGCATGGTGGATGAGGAAACTCTGGACAGGATAGTCCTTTCTTCAGGAGGAATTAAAAGGACGAGGCAGCTGGCTAAAAAGTACTTTGATAAGTCAATACTCATACTGGATAAGCTGTCCTTAACTGAAGAGAAGAAAGCGCTTTTAAGCAAGCTCCTTTCAAAGTCATACAGGGAGTTCTAAGGTGAAAAAGTTTTTTAAATTCATAGAGATCAAAACGAAGATCACCAGTATCTTTCCTTTCTTTATGACTCTTTTGTACCTTATATATTTGGGAGAAGGTATTTCACCTTTAAAAACGGCTGTGTTCTTCACTGCCATGTTCTTGTTTGATCTAACCACCACTGCCATTAACAACTATGAAGATACAAAGAAGAACACACAGGTGCTGCCTTATGAAAGGGAGAAGGCAAAGGCTATTATGCTCAGCCTGTTTTTTACAAGCACCATCCTGGGCCTTTGGCTCTTCCTTCTTACAGATATGGTAATTCTCCTAACAGGTGCACTGTGCTTTTTTATAGGAGTGATATATACTTTCGGTCCGGTCCCATTAAATGCAGGCCCTACAGGGGAGTTTTTATCAGGTTTGTTTTACGGGTTTTTCATTCCCTTTATAATCCTGTATATAAATCTTCCAAAAGGTTCCCTGGTGGAACTGGCTTTATCGATAGAGGCTGTAAGGTTCGTCATAATAGTGCCTTCCATGGTGAACTTGATTCTCCTTTCAATGGCGCCCTTTATGAGCACAAGCAATATAATGCTGGCAAATAATATTTGCGATGTGGAAAAAGATGTGGCAGTGGAGAGATATACTCTTGGCTATTACATGAAAGACAAAGCATTAATCCTATTCAAGGTGCTTTATATAATACCTTACCTTGCCCAAACAGCTATGGTTTTGTTTAACATTTTACCTGTAATAAGTCTTGTTTCTCTCATAACAGCCATTCCAGTCTTTAAAAATGTTTCGGTATTTGTTAAAAATCCTCATAAGGAGACTACCTTTAATACAAGCATTAAAAACTATATTTTGATTATGACAGGTACTATTGTGGGTATAACAGTATCTGTACTATTTTAAACAGATATTTACCGTGAAAACGGAGATATAAATAAATTAAAAAATAATATACGGAGGGATTTTATGAAAAAGAAGTTATCTTTACTGTTAGTACTGCTTCTCGTAGTTACTGCCCTTGCAGCCTGCGGCGGCAACACTGACACTGAAGGTCCGGAATCCGATGCTGTTAAGACAGGTCTTGCAATTCTTACTACTGTTGCAAGCTCTACTGACGCAGGAGAGGATTTAGGGCTGGCACAGGGATATTCCAACATCGTGGCAGTTATAGTTGATGAAGACGGTGTTATTGCAAACTGCGCAATCGATGCCATTCAGACTAATGTAAACTTTGATGCTCAAGGCCATATCACATCGGACTTATCCATGGTAACTGTGGGGAAGCAGGAGCTAGGCGATAGTTACGGCATGAAAAAAGCATCTACAATTGGGAAAGAATGGTTTGAACAGGCAAATTTCCTGGCAGAATACGTTATTGGTATGACTAGGGCTGAAGTTTTAGCTATTCCTATGGATCAGGGCTTGGCTTCCGATTCCGACCTATCATCGGGAGTTACAATGCACGTTAATGACTACGTAGCTACCATTGTAGCTGCCATGGATGCTGCACAGGACCTTGGTGCAAACAGCACCGATACCCTTGGTATCGGCACCTACAGCCTTATTGACGGATCAGTGGATGCAACTGCTGATGAGCCCGGAAATGTTCAGGTTTATGCACACTTTGCAGCTGTAACCTTTGATGAGGATGGTGTTATAACAAGCGCTGTTCTTGATGCTTCCCAGGCTGACATAGGCTTTGGTCTTGATGGCGTTATCACAACAGATCTTGCTACAGTTTATCCCAGCAAGGATGTTATTAAAGACGGATACGGCATGAAGAAGGCTTCCTCTATCGGTAAGGAATGGTATGAGCAGGCCGCTTTCTTTGCAAGCTATGTGGTAGGCAAAACTGTTGATGAAGTAAAGGGCATAGCAATGGACAAGGGCTTGGTTACAGATGCTGACTTAGCTTCAGGTGTAACAATGCATGCAAACATGTTCGTCACTAACATTGCCAAGGCTTTTGACTTTGCAAAATAGTTTCTAAAACAATTATTAAATGAAGTATAATGTGTGGGAGGTATGAATTGCCTCTCACACTTTATTAAGAAGGAAAAACATGAAGAAAATAATTTCCACACTGCTTATAATACTGCTCATAGCCCTTCCCCTTTCTTCCTGTAAGAAACAGTTAAACAGGTATCAGGCGGAATTTTTAGAGCTTTTTGATACTGCCACCATTATCTTAGGCTACTCTTACGAAGAAGACGAGTTTATGAAAAAGGCAGAGCTTTTAAAGGAAGAGCTTACAAAGTATCATAAGCTTTATGATATTTATAATGAGTATGAGGGATTAGTTAATCTAAAAATAATTAACGACCTTGCAGGAACAGGTCCTGTTAAGGTCGATAAGGAAATCATAGATCTTCTCGTTTTTTCAAAACAGATATATGAAATTACAGAAGGCAAAGTAAATATAGCCATGGGCTCTGTTCTTTCAATATGGCATGACTACAGAACTAAAGGTATAAGAGACCCTGAACATGCAGAGCTTCCCCCTATGAATATACTCCTTAGTGCCAACGAACATACAGACATTAACAACTTAATAATTGATGAAGAAAACATGGCCGTAGAGCTTAAAGACCCTTATATGAGCTTAGATGTGGGAGCAATAGCAAAAGGCTTTGCTGTGGAAAGATTGGCTGAATACGCAAAGACCATAGGCTTTAACGACGGCCTAATAAGTGTAGGGGGGAATTTACGAGCCCTAGGTTTAAAGGGTGAAAAACAGGAACTGTGGAATCTGGGAATTCAGAATCCCGACCTTGAAAGCGCCAAGACCGATCTTTTCATTTTAAAGGGAACGGATATCTCTTTAGTTACAAGCGGTGATTACCAAAGATATTATACTGTAGACGGAAAACAGTATCACCATATTATCGACCCTGAAACTTTAATGCCCTCTACAAAGTTTAAATCGGTGACTATTATTACAAAGGATTCAGGCTTTGCAGACGGCCTTTCCACAGGGGTATATCTAATGGACTATGAACAGGGCAAGGCTCTTATTGAAAGCATTAAAGATACGGAAGCCTTGTGGGTCTTTTATGATGGCAGCGTAAAATACACAAGCGGTTTTGAAGCCATGATTAAATAACAACATCTGCTTTTTCTTTTATTCCTTCCATAAGGAAGTACTTGTTTTCCAAGGGGATCCAGACTTTATTGAATCTTTCAAAGCTGTAATCATCTTCTCTGATTTTAAGCCTCTTCCTCTGTTCTTCATTGCTTATATCCAGAAATATTGTAAGGCCATAATACTTTCTTAATACTTCTTTATGGCTGTAGGCCCCTTCTACTATTAGAAGGTTTTCATTTTTATAAACTAAAGGATCTTGGAACTCCCCTCTTTTACAATCATATTTTTTTATAGTTATAGGTTCTCCCTTAAGACCTGGTAAAAGGGCTTCCTTCAAAAGTCTTCCATAATCTATATTGCTGCCGGGCGTAATATCCTCATGGTCATTGATTATTAATCCGGGAAGAAAAAAGGAGTCCATAGGTATTATGACTCCTCCTAATTCTTTTTGAAGCTTTTTAGCACAGGTTGATTTTCCCGAACAGGCCGGTCCGTCAATTCCAATTACAACTACTTTATCTTTTCCAATATTAGAAATTCTTTCAACTATCAAATTGTCCATTTTACAAAATTCTTGCCTTCTTAAACAGTGCTATAAGCGGCGGAATTAATATAAGCTGAATGACAATCCCGGGGATTGCGTTAAGAAATGCTCCTGCCATAAACATCTCCATGGTAAAGGCGCTGTTCTTAATACCGTAGAGAAAATAGGAGACCGCTCCCCATACCGCCCTTCCCATTACCATGGCTATTATAAGGGAGAAATAAGTGTTAAAGGTGCTTCTTTTTAAGGCCTTAAACAGCGTGCCTGTTACAAAGCCGTAGGTAGCAAGTTCAAAGGCCATTCCCACAGCCTGAGGCATCATAGGTGGCATTCCTATAATGATACTTCTCATCAAAGGCATTATAAAGCCTGCTGCAAGGCCGTAAAAAGGCCCCGCCAAGTATCCTGTAAGCAGGGCAGGAATATGCATAGGTAAAAGCTTATTTCCTATTTGCGGAACATTGCCTGTAAGAAAAGGCAGAACCATGGCTAATGCAATCATCAGCCCGGAAATAACAAGCTTATATGTTTTTGAGTTTCTCACTATTCTTTAACCTCTTCAGTCTCAACCTTTTCAGTTTCTGCCGCATTGAATTTAATCTGGTTTCTCAGCTTCTCATTTTCTTTATGAAGTGACTTCACATCGCTTGAAAGCTTTAATATTTTCACCATGTTTAAAATGGCTGCAATAATCGCTCCAAGAGCGGCAGACAGAATTACAACGAGAGCCTGGGAAGCCTTAAAGGTGGTGAACAACAGATTGATCTCCACAGGAGATGCGTTGAACATTGCAAATACCATTAAAATCACCGCTACTATTAATCCCAGAATAAAGAAAAACTGTTTCTTTGGCATATTTATACGCTCCTTTAGTTTTTATTAATTATACTATATAGTTCATGACTGACAACCATAATTCTCCACTAAATACTTAACAGCATCTTTATACCCCTGAAAGCCCCTTCCTAAAACACTTAGGACACAGGCATCCTTCACATAGGAAACCTTTCTGAAGGGCTCCCTCTTTGAAGGGTCTGTAAGATGTACTTCAACGGCAGGCAGGTTAACGGCTTTCAAGGCATCATATATAGCGATGCTGGTATGAGTGTAGGCTGCAGGATTAATTACTATGCCCTCTGCATTTTCCCCCGCTTCCTGGATTATGTCTATAAGCTTCCCTTCATGATTGGACTGAAAGCACATAAGCTCTGCCCCCAAAGCCTCAGCCTCCTTTAATAGATATGATATTAAATCCTCGTAAGTTCTGTGGCCATAAATCTCCGGTTCTCTTAATCCCAGAAGATTTAAGTTGGGTCCGTTTATTATATATATTTTCATCTTATTCATCATAGCACCCCAAAAACTGAAAGTTAGGATACATTTCTTTCAATGTTCCCATTAAGTTTACGGCCATTTCCGACGTGACGCCGGCCTCCAGATCAAAATAAAAAATAAATTCAAAATCAGTGCCGGGAAGCGGTCTTGATTCAATTTTCCAAACATTTATATCAAGGGCGGCAAACTTGGACAGAAGATCGTAAAGAGCGCCCGGAGTATGGGGGACTGACAGCATAAGGCTTATTTTATTTCCGCTGCCGTAAAACTCCATGTCCTTTGTAACGCAAATAAACCTGGTATAGTTGTTGCCTTGATTTTCCACACCCTGCTTTAAAGTCTTTAAATTATACAGGGCTCCGCAGGTTGAGGAGGCAATTGCGCCAATGTGACTTCTTTCATCGCCTGCCACCTGCCTTGCTGCCACAGCAGTGTTTTCTGCCAGGTGAACCTTTACGGAAGGCAGACTTGCGAGAAAAACAGAACACTGTTCTATGGCTTGAGGATGGGACCATATCTCCTTAATGTCTGAAAGCTGCTCTTTCTCTTTTGCAAGGAGGCAGTGACTTATTCTTACTCTAATACTTTTTGCAATATGAAAATTATGTTCCTTCATAAGATCATAAACCTGAACCACGGAACCTGAGTTGCTGTTTTCAATAGGCAGGATTCCGAAGTGACACATACCTTTTTCCACTGCGTTTATCACATTTTCAAAAGTATCAAAGTACAAAAGCCTTGGCAAGGAAAATAATTTATCTGTCGCTATCTGTGAATAAGAGCCTTCAGTCCCCTGGCAGGCCACAGTAGCTTTGGAAGGCAGCTTCTCTTTTTTCAAAGCCAACGCCTTTTTTATTTCTTCAGCCAATCCGTTCTCATTTTCATTTAGCAAAGTCTGGTGGGTTCTGCTCAAGGAAAAAATTGTCTGATACAAGGTCTTTATATATGTAGTCCACTTTTCATCAGAAAGCTCCGTCACCTTGTTCAGCACTTCCCTTTCTCTTTTGCTGTCCCTTACACCTAAATTTTCTATTTTCTTTTCTGTGGCAATCAAACCTGTGGTTTCCATTCTCTTAACAAAGAGGGGAACCAGGTTTTCATCTATTATATCTATTGCTTCTCGTAGCTCCGTAATTTTCATAACAACCCCTCATATCTCATTTCATCATAAAGACAGATTGCGCAAGCAGCCTCAACCACACTTGCCGCCCTTGGCACAATGCAAGGGTCATGTCTGCCCTCTACTCTTATAACTGTTTCCTTCATAGTCTTTAAGTTTACTGTTTTCTGTTCTCGGCCAATTGATGCCACAGGCTTAAAGGCCACTCTGAAAAGTAACGGCATGCCTGTGCTTAAGCCTCCCAAAACACCGCCTGCGTTATTTTTTAAAGCTACAACCCTTCCTTCTTTTATTCTATACTGGTCATTGTTTCTGCTTCCTCTAAATGCTGTGCCTCTGAAGCCTGAACCAAACTCAACGCCCTTTACACCGGGAATAGAAAACATAACAGCACCTATTAAGCTGTCCAGTCCCATAAATCGGGGAGAACCAAGACCCGGTGACAGCCCTGTAACTCCGCATTCAATAATACCGCCCAAGGAATCCTTATCCTCTTTTACAGATTTTATAAGTTCCTTCATCTCCTTCTCTTTGCCCTTGTCAACAAGAGGGAAGAACTCTCTATTTAAAAGGGAAAGCTGCTCCTTAGTAAGGGTTACAGGATCAAAAGCTTTGTCTTTAATCTTTTCTATAGAGTATATATGAGAGCCTATGGTAATCCCTTCTCTTTTTAAAAGCTCATAACATATGGCGCCGCAGATCACCAAGGGAGCTGTCATCCTTCCTGAGAAGAAGCTGCCTCCTCTTTCGTCGTAGCCTTCCTTATACTTAACCATGGCAGGATAGTCTGCATGGCCCGGCCTGGGAGTGAATTTCAGATTGCCGTAATCACCGCTTCTTATATCTTTGTTTCTTATAAATACTGTAATGGGACTGCCGTCTGTGATATTCCCTTTTATTCCCGATAGAATTTCAAAGGAGTCATCCTCCTTCCTCCCTGTGGAAATATCTGAAGACTGGGGCTTCCTTCTCTCTAAAGCTTTCTTAATCTCTTCAAGGTCAATTGAAGTTCCCGGAGGTATCCCTTCCATGGTCATTCCCACACCTAAACCGTGAGATGAACCAAAAACAGTAACCCTCATCTTCCTTCCTGTATTAAACCACACTCCAGTCACCTCCCAGTTTTTTAAAATCATTAAAGAATTCAGGATATGATTTATTTACCGCCTCTTCATCTGTAATGAGAATCGGGGAAATACTTTTAACAGAAGCCGTTGTCATAGCCATAACAATTCTGTGATCATTTTCACCTATAACCGCTCCTCCTTTAAAGCTGTCTGCACCTTTAATGAGAAGACCGTCCTCCTCTTCAATTACATGAATACCCAGCTCTTTAAGGTTCTTTGCAATTGTGCTGATTCTGTCACTTTCCTTTAACCTTACTCTTTTGCCTCCATATATTTTTGAATCACCCTTTGCCTGTGCCATAACTGCAGCAAGGGCGGGCAATAAATCAGGGCACTGGGAAACATCCACATCAACTCCTGAAAGTTGGCTTTTCTTAATATGGAGACTCCTGTTCTTAAAAGCTGCGTCCGCTCCCATACTTTTAAGTATATTTAAGAAAGCTCTGTCAGGCTGAAGGGAATCTTCTCTAAGGCCTTCTATTGTCACGTCGCCGTTTAATGCACCCATGGCCATGAAAAAGGCTGCATTTGACCAGTCTCCTTCTACCTCTAAAGTTTCCGGACTCTTAAATTTCTGGTTGCCTTTTATTTTATATCCCCTTTTCGTCTTTCCCACTTCTATATTAAACTCTTTTAAAACAGAAAGAGTAATATCCACATAACCCTTGGACTCAAGGGGGCCTTTAATCTCAATCAGGCTGTCCTTTTCCAATAAGGGTAACGCAAAGAGAAGCCCTGTTAAGTACTGGGAAGTAACATTCCCCGGTATTGTATATTTCCCCGGCTTTAAGGTTCCCCCTATTGTAAAGGGCAATTTCTTTGATGAAAAAACGCAGCCGTTTTTTGTCATCTCCTGAATTAAATCATCAACAGGCCTTTCCGGCAGCTTTCCTGTTCCTCTGAACTCCGCCTCTTTCGTCAAAACAGCTGCCAAAGGTAGCAGAAACCTTAAGGTTGATCCGCTTTCCCCCACATTAAGAAGGGCGGTAACAGGCGGATCCTTAATGGGGCTTACAATTATTGAAGCTTCCTTCCTTACAAAGGAAGCGCCCAGTGCTTCCAGACATTCCATGGTAGAAACAAGGTCCAAGGATAATTCTTTAAGCCTGATTACAGTCTCTTTATCCGAAAGACAGGCGCCCATTAAAACTCTGTGGCCCAAGGTTTTGGAATCTACGGCTTTAATATTTCCTTTTATGAAATTCGGATAAACCATTACTGCCATAATCTACTCCAGTCTTTCTCTCTGTCTGTGACCTTCGGAAAGAAGGCTGAACATCTTTTCCTTATCCTCATCCTTTAGAGCATCGCTGTATTCAGCAAGCCTAAATATAAGAGAATCGATTTCTGATACAAGGTTTTCTTTATTGCCGTAAAACAACTGGCTCCAAAGCTCCTCATTTAATCTTGCCACTCTGGTCATATCGTGAAAGCTTCCTGCTGAAAAACCCCTATGCATAGGTGCCTGAGGACTTTTTATATATGCGCTGGAAACGATATGAGCAAGCTGAGATGAAAGTGCTATAATCTTATCATGCTTTTCATAGGTTGATATCTCAATATGAGAAAATCCAATATTTAAAAATAAATCCTTTAAGCCCTCCAGCCTTCCTATGGGAATGTCAGGTGGGGGAACTAAAATCATGGAAGCCTTTTCAAACAAGGATGTGGTCGAAACATCGAAGCCTGAAAACTCCAGACCTGCCATGGGATGACCGCCCACAAAGATAAAGCCCTTTTCCTTTGCTATGGGAAAAGCCTCTTCACATATAATTGTTTTAATACCGCAAGTATCCATTACTATGCTACCTACACTTATATCATCGGAAATATCCTTTAAGAAAGGTATTACCACTTTAGGATAAA
Source organism: Clostridiales bacterium (assembly GCA_012511395.1). Lineage (GTDB taxonomy): Bacteria > Bacillota > Clostridia > Peptostreptococcales > Anaerovoracaceae > JAAZGD01. The sequence goes on along the minus strand of JAAZGD010000033.1, from coordinate 4,537 downwards.
GAGCAAGAATCAAAAGATCCAAGGTCTTTATATCTTCTTTTTTCAGCTCTTTGTCTATTGCTCCCACCATTTTTGCTTTTGCCAGCGTAACGGGGTCCTTGTCCATACCGTATACTTCATGGTCCGAATTTTTTCTTATGGATTTTGCAATGGAACCGCCAATAAGACCTAATCCCACTATTCCTATTCTCATAACTTATCACCTCTTCTAAAAGCAAACCCCTTAATTTCATTTATTCTCTTTGCCAGGGATTGAAAAACTTCAGGTGTTAAGGACTGTGGTCCGTCACACAGTGCATGAGCAGGATCGTTATGAACCTCTATGAGAAGGCCGTCTGCCCCTGCTATGGTTGCCGCCATGGCCATGGGAGGAACAAGATGGGCACTGCCTGTACCGTGGCTAGGGTCTACTATAACAGGTAAATGGGTAAGGGATTTTAAAACAGGAACCGCAGATATATCAAGGGTATTCCTGGTGGCCGTTTCAAATGTCCTTATTCCTCTCTCACAGAGCACTATATTTTCATTTCCCTCATTCATTATATATTCCGCACTCATAAGCAGCTCCTGTATGGTGTTGGCCAGGCCTCTTTTTAATAGTACAGGCTTGTCAACTCTGCCCAAAGTTTTTAAGAGCTCGAAGTTCTGCATGTTTCTTGCGCCTACCTGAATCATATCCACATGCTCAAACATCATGATATGGGATGCATCCATTATCTCTGTTACTATGGGAAGGCCTGTTTCTTCCTTTGCCTTTAACATAAGCCTTAAGCCTTCCTCCTTCAAACCTTGAAAGTCATAGGGTGATGTTCTTGGCTTAAAGGCACCTCCTCTTAAAATGGTGGCACCTGCCTCCATCACAAGTCTTGCAATCTTAAGGATCTGGTCCTCTGATTCAATGCTGCAGGGGCCTGCAATAAGCTGAAAATTTTCCCCTCCAATCTTTAAGCCCTTTACATCTACCATGGAATCCTCCTCATGGAATTTCCTGTTGGCCTTCTTATAGGGTTCCTGAATCCTTCTTACATCTTCCACAATGTCCAAAGCCTGAATTAAGCTGGGGTCAATTACAGTGGTGTCACCCACCAGGCCTAAAATAGTATGTTCCACGCCCTGGCTGAAGTGTATTCTTATGTCCTTTGCCTTTAACCAGGCTACCAGGTCTTGAAACTGTTCCTCATCATAGCCCTTCTTCAACATCACAATCATTTTGCTCATTCCTCCTTAACAAAAGAAAACCCTGCAGATGAGTTTCACTGCAGGGTCTAAAAAAAACAATTATACAGATGACCTTAAATTTGCAGCAAACTCAATAAACCTTACCCTTGGTAAAGTAAAAGTAGTAACCGTAATAGTTAACTGCCGCAAAACTTCTTGACATCTCTTTCTCCTTTTCAGATTATGATAAATTATTACATAATTTTTTGTGTATGTCAACAAAGATTTTAGATAAATTGACCTGTAATTTGTTTCGTACATAAATCTATTCTATTATATAACCTGTATCTGTAATGGCCTCCTTAATTTTTTCCAAACTCACCTTATCCTCCTCATACTGAATATGAACGGTACCTCTCTCCAGACTTACATCCACCTCCTTCATTCCCCCAAGGTCCATTAGCGCCTGAGTAATTGCACTGACACAGTGCTGACAACTCATTCCCCCTACTTTTAATGTTACATCTTCCATTTTTATCTCCTTCCTACGATGGCTTAAATCTCTTAAGCCTTAATGCATTTGATACTACAGAAACTGAGCTTAAGGACATGGCTAAAGCTGCAAACATAGGATTCAACAAAGGCCCTCCGAAAACATATAACAGACCTGAAGCTATAGGAATGCCCACCACATTATAGGCAAAAGCCCAAAACAGGTTTTGCTTAATATTTCTTATGGTAGCCTTTGAAAGTCTTATGGCAGTTATTACACCTGTTAAGCTCTCCTTCATTAAAACCACATCGGAGGATTCCACGGCTATATCAGTTCCCGAGCCTATGGATATTCCCAAATCTGCCTGAACAAGGGCAGGGGCATCGTTTATTCCGTCTCCTACCATTGCAACCTTATGGCCTTCATCCATATATTTCTTTACGGCTTCAGCCTTTTTATCAGGCATCACCTCCGCCATAATTTCCTCTATGCCGGCTCTTTTCCCTATTGCCTCGGCAGTTTTTTTATGGTCACCTGTAATCATGGCTACGGCAATACCCATGGATTTAAGATCTCTTACTACTTTATTGCTCTCTTCTTTAATGGTATCTGCAATACCAATAATTCCAATAACGTTGTTTTCAAAGCTTACGAAAACAGGAGTCTTCCCCTCCTGGGCCAGCTTATATGCCTTTGCTCTGTGATCTTCCTTCAGAACTCCCAAAGCCTCCATCAACTTTTCATTTCCCAAAGCAACAACCTTGTCTTCCATAAACCCTTGAATACCGTTTCCCGGAAGAGCTTTGAAATCCCGTATTTCGGTTAACTCCAGCTTTCTCGCCATAGCTTCCCTAACTATAGCCTCTCCCAAGGGATGTTCGGACTTAACTTCCATGGAAGCTGCTATCCTTAATACTTCTGCTTCCTTAAGTTTTCCCAGAGGAAGTATGTCTGTAACGGCGGGAGCACCTTCTGTTATGGTCCCGGTTTTATCAAAGATCACCATATCTATTTTATGGGATGCTTCCAAGGCCTCTCCATTTTTAAATAAAACACCTGCCTCTGCACCTTTACCTGTACCCACCATTATGGCAGTAGGTGTAGCAAGCCCAAGAGCGCAGGGACCTGCAATCACAAGGACCGATATAAGCACCGTGAGAGAAAACTCCAAAGACTCTCCCCTTATAAGCCAGACAGAAAACGAGATAATGGAAACAGCAAACACAAGGGGAACAAAGTACAGCGCCACCTTATCTGCAAGTCTTGCAATGGGCGCCTTTGACCCTTGAGCTTCCTTTACCATAAGAATTATCTGTGCCAAAACAGTGTCTTTTCCTATTTTCTCGGCTCTCATTCTGAAGCTGCCGTGTTTATTTATGGTGGCCGCGTAAACGTAATCCCCCTCATCCTTGTTAACAGGCATGCTTTCTCCTGTAAGCATGGATTCATCAATTGAGGAATTTCCTTCCACTAAAATGCCGTCTACGGGAATGCCCTCCCCCGGTTTTACAAGTATAATATCGCCTCTTTCCACCTTGGAAACAGGAATCAGAATAAACTCTTTATCTCTCAAAACATTTGCCATTTTCGGTGCCAGATTTATCAGCTTCTTTAAAGCCTCCGAAGTTTTCCCCATGGTTTTTGACTCTAAATACCTTCCCAAAAGAATGAGGGTAATTATTACGCCTGCAGTTTCAAAATAGTAATGGAACATCTCCGAACTATTTATATTTTTAAATAAAGCGTAAAGGCTGTACACCACGGCGGCAGAGGTTCCCATGGCAACAAGAGAATCCATGTTGGGACTGAGATGAAATATATTTTTAAAGCCCAGGGTATAAAACCTGTATCCTGAAATGATTACAGGGACGGTTAAAAGAAGCTGAACCATTCCATAAGTAACAGGTGCATATACAGGGTCCATAAAGGAAGGCAGAACATGGGTAAAACCCTTAATCATGGGCACCATTGCAAGGATTAACAAAGGAAAGGAAAACACACAGGCTATGAGGAATCTTCTTAAAGCCCTTTTAACTTCCAGCTCCTTTCTTTCCTGATCTTTATCTGAAGCGATTTCCTCTTCAATAAAAGCGTCATACCCGGCTTTCCTTACTGCCTCAATAAGCTTCTGAATATCCACGTGCTTTTTGTCAAAAACAACGGTTGCCTCCTCTGAAGCAAGGTTAACGGATGAAGATTCTACTCCGTCCATTTTCTGTAAAACTCTCTCTATTCTTGAAGAACATGCCGCACAAGTCATACCTTCAATTTTTAAAGTTTCTTTTTCCATTTTCTCTCCCTGAAATCTAAAGTTTAAAGTACATAGCTTACTCATACACTAAAAAGAAGCTTCAAAAACATGTTTTGAAGCTTCTTTGAGAGGTCATATTAAGCTGATATAAGGCTAATCATCCTTTATCAGCTTTTCCAATTCTTCAAGCCTGGCCTTTAGGAAACTCTTTTCTTCCTTTAAGAGCTCTTCCCTTGATTCAGGTGAATCGTAAAAACTGCCCGGACCCCAAAACCTTCTAAAGCCTCTTCTATATACGGGGTCACCGTAATTCATGCAACCGCCAAAGCCTCTTCCCGTAAAAGGGCCTCTGCCAAAGGGTCCTGTTCCATCTCGTCTTGGCATACTGATCGCCTCCTTTTATACCAGTATACCATGTTTCTGACATATGTCAATAATGATTATTTAATTACTTGGTAGCCATGCATTTCAATCATATCTTTTCCCAGCATCCTTGCGTGATCAAAAGTTATTGAATTGGAGAGCTTAATATTTTTAGTGATATAAAAAGTTATTCCATCTGCAATAAATATGGAGTAATTATTTAAGGTGTCTTCCCGGGGCAACCCCGTTTCAACTTTTGCCACCTGAACTGC